>NZ_JBEHFM010000009.1:0-102648 GCF_040225675.1 Corynebacterium sp. KPL2680 | reverse complement strand
GATGCAATATCGGAATCAGACCCTTGAACCCCTCATCACCTAGAATTAAACCAGTCCAACTTTCGGGGGCCAGTTCAATTCCCGGGGAGGGATTTTCTATGCCTTGTGCTTGCCGCTGCCCCCTATGCCCGCTGGAACAATCTGGGCTGGGGGTTAAAGCAGGAGGAGTTTGAGGGTCAGGCCAATCATGATGACGCCGATGCCAACGTTAATCCACCGCCATACCTCGGGGCGGGAGAGGACGTGGGAGAAGCGGGCTGCTCCAAAGCCAATGACGGGGAACCACGTAAAGCTGGCGGCAATCGCACCGCCGGCGAAAAGCCACCGGCCGGGGTCTCCATACTGGTTGGCGATGCCGCCGAGCATGACCAAAACGTCGACATAGGCGCCAGGATTGAGCCAGGTCAGTGCCAGCGCGGTAAGCAGCGGCTTGACCCAGGAGGGCGAGCGCTTGATCTCTTGGCGTTGGGTGGTGGTAGCGGTGGCTACAGAGCCATGCTCGGTGCCGGCTCCACCCGAGGAGTCGCTGTCGCCGTCGAAGGTCGCGACTTCCTCGGTGGAATTGGGGGAAGTGGATTCCACGTCGATGGCCTCGCCTTTGGTTTTAAAGGCATCGCGGAAGCAGGTGAAGGTGAAAAAGGCGAGGTAGGCTGCGCCGATGTACTTGAGCGCCTCAAGTGCAGTGGGAAAGCGCTCCACCAGGTAGCCGACACCGGCGGTGCCGGAGGTAATAAGGATGACATCGGAAAGCGCGCACACCACGATGATGAGCCCGATGTGATCGCGGCGGATACCGTATTTCAACAGCATCGCATTTTGGGGGCCGACGGCCACAATGAGCGATAAACCAAGCACAAAACCAGCTAGCACGATGGACATGCCTCTAGTGTGAATCCAAGCCGTAAATAAGTCCAGTTAATCTATCTTCATATGGTTTAGAATAGCTTCATGAACCCCGTACATTTGGAAACCTTGCTGGCCATCGTGGAAGAAGGAAGCTTTGAGGTTGCCGCTTCGGTCCTGGGAATTTCTCCGTCTGCGGTGAGCCAACGCATCAAGGCCTTGGAGGCGAGTACCGGTCGCGTGCTGGTGCGGCGGGCGAACCCGGTGGGGGCGACGGAGGCCGGGGAGATCTTGGTGCAAGCGGCCCGGCGTATGGCGTTGGTGCAGGCAGAAACCGATGCGCGGTTAGGCCAGCGCCTAGCGCGCGTGCCCCTGTCGGTGGCCATCAACTCCGATTCGCTGGCCACGTGGTTTACGCAGGTATTAAGCGATACCGCGCAGCGGGGTGACGTTGCACTGCGCATCCGCATTGAGGATGAGGCACGCACCCTGGCGATGTTGCGGCGCGGCGATGTTCTAGGCGCCGTGACGAGGGAACATTCGCCGGTATCCGGGTGCGATTCCACGTTTTTGGGGATCATGCGCTATTTCGCCGTCGCCGCCCCGCACATCGCGGAGCGCTTCCACGCGGGCCAACTGACCTGGGAGACGATGCCGCTGGTGGGCTATGGCCCCAATGACCAGGTGCTTGATGATGCTATGCGGGATCGCTTTATTGATTCCCATGTTGTGCGCGCCCGGGTTTCGCAAATTCCCTCTTCGGAAGGCTACCTGGAGGCCGTGCGCGTGGGCCTGGGGTGGGGGCTATTGCCGCAGGCCCAGGCCCAGCCGCTGGTGGAATCGCAAGAGCTGTTGCTTCTCGATGACCACCAGCTCGACATCGACCTCTACTGGCAGCGCTGGCGCCTAGAATCCGAGGTCTTAAGCGATCTGACGCGGTCGGTGATTAACGCGGCTGCGGCGCTGGGAAGAGCTTAAGTTGGAAGTCTTCTGGGTTCTTTACTTCCTCGCCGGAGGGGATGGGACCTGGCAGTTGCACGCCAGGAGCGAAGGGCTGGCCGCCAAAACGGTCGCGGTCGTGCGGCTCTGCTAACCAGGACATATCCGGCCCCACCGGAACGATGCGGGTGGGGTTGATCTCGGAATGAGTGGCAAAGTAGTGCTGCTTGATTTCGGTGAAATCGGTGGTATCACCAAAACCTGGCAACTGGAAAAGTTCTTGCAGGTAGCCGCGCAGGTTGGGCAGTTCTTGAATCTTGTGGCGCGAGCATTTGAAGTGCGAGTAATACACGGGGTCGAAGCGTATAAGAGTGGCAAATAGGCGGATATCGGTCTCGGTAATGTGATCGCCGACCATATAACGCTGGGTGCCTAGGCGCTTCTCGGCCCAATCGAGTGCATCCCACAGCTGGTCATAGGCCTCTTCGTAGGCTTCTTGCGAACCGGCAAAACCGCAGCGGTACACGCCATTATTGATGCCGTGGAAAATGTACTCATTGAGCTCTTCCATCTCCTCGCGGTGCTGCTCTGGGAAGAGATCCGGGGCGCCTTCTGCTTGGAAGTCCGTCCACTGCTCAATAAAATCGCGCACCATAGAGGGGTAATCATTGGTGACCACGCGGCCCGTTGATTCTTCTACCAGGGCGGGTACGGTAATACCGCGGGGATAGTCCGGGAAGCGCTCGAAGTAGGCTTCCTGCAGGCGCTTGTAGCCCAAAACCGGGTCTACCTCGCCCTCATCTAAGTCGAATGTCCAGGACCGCGCGTCGTGTACGGGCCCGGCGAGGGCTAGGGAAATGGAATCTTCTAAACCTAATAAGCGGCGGGCGATGACCGCGCGGTGTGCCCACGGGCACGCGCGGGCGGCAACCAAGCGGTAGCGGCCAGCCTCCATCGGCCAATGAAAGGTGTCATCATCTTGTGCGGTTACCTCGGATACCGCAGGTGAGATGCGATCCTCGATATAGGTGGTATCGCGAATAAACTCGCCGTCTGGTGAAGCATTGCGGGCATCTCCTGCCCAATCGGAGTCGTGTGAAGTCATCGATTCACTCCCAATTCTGGTGGATTGATAAGGCGGGGAAGTGTCCCGCCGGCAATTAATGTTTATATGTCAACTACATGACATTGTTGATGTTACAACAAGTTGCGGGCCAGGGGGAGGGAGGTGGGGGAACAATTGCGGCGCGCCGTTAACGGTACCGCAAAACTGCAGGCAAGTGTCTTAAATTGGTCATATGAGCGATAAGCAGCAACCGGATAAAGCCAACCCCTTAGATGAGGATCTCAACGTCCCAGCCTACGATTCTGTGCAGCGGGATAACCCCGATGTCTTCGCGCGCGCAGGGCGCGCCGAACCGCAAGAGATTCGGCCACAGAAGCAGGAGGCGGCGGAGACGGAAGTTATGCCCAATCCTGCCGCTAATGAGGCTGGACAGGAAGGGGGCAATCAATCTACCGGTGAGGATACCCAGGTATTAGATCCCTCGGCGGCGGCGCAGACCGAAGGTTTCGCGGCTGAAGGTGCTGCCCTGACCCCAGAGGAGCAGGCGGAACAAGAGCGCAAGCTACAGCAGGAGCAAGAGGACAAAGAGGGCTATAAGCACTATGGGCGCCGCGGCACCATTGACTTTGGTCTCTTCTTCGTCCGATTGGCTATGAGTGCTTACCTCATTATTGCCGGAGTATCCACCTTCTTCTCGCTGGGCGATGGCGCGGGTGTCTCCGGGCTAGAAGGCGACTACTCTGAGTACGCTTGGGCCAATTCGTTTGCCCTTGCGGTGCCGACCGTGCAGCTGATTGCCGGCGCGTTTCTACTGTTGGGTCTGATTAGCCCGCTGGCAGCAATGCTTGGCTTGGTCGTTACCGGTTTCGCCGCCTTGCACGAGCTGGCGGATTCAGGCGCCGGTCTCCAAGTCTTTGACTGGCCGGACTCGGTATGGCTGTCCCTGGTACTTTTCGTTATCGCGATTGGCCTGCAATTTACCGGTCCTGGTTTCATTTCCTTGGACTTTGGCCGCTCTTGGGCGCGGCGCCCGCTGGGCACGTCGTGGGTCTTTGTGGTGGTTGGCATCGCCATCCTGGTCGCCGTGTGGTTCTTCGGCGCGGCCGTAAACCCCATTGCTTAGCCTGTTATTCGCTACCGCGTGAGTGGATCCCCGCCGCAGTCAATGCGGTGGGGATTTTCTTTGTACCCTTGCTTTCCACTATGGAAAGTGAAAGGATTGCCATAAAGGAAAGTAAGCAAAGCTGGATTTTGAGATGGTGGCAGAAAAGATGGAAGATGAGCTAAAGAAGTCGCTCGAGTTTAATGACAGCCTGCAGGATCAAGGGGCTGAGCGTAAGCGGCTGGTGCAAAATATCCTCCTAGTGATTGCATTGGCAGCGTTCTATGTGGGAATGACCGTATTCGCGGAGGTGATGCACCCCGTCGCGTTTCTCATTTTCTACTTTGTTCTTATAGGACTCTTGGTGTGGGCGCTGCTTCATTACCAAAATAAGGTGCGGACCAGCTATCGCCAGGATCCGTATACCCAGCCCAAGGCTGATAAGAAATACTACGCGGGGATGGCAGTAATACTTGTCCCGATGTTTGTTACGAACATGCTGCGTGAGCACACGTGGGCATTGGTAATCTTCATGGTCTTGTGGGCAGCGGCAATGGTCTGGGTGCTGCAATCTCGTGCCTTGGACGTTGCAGCGCGGCAAGGAGAGGGCCGCAGTGCTCAGTGACATTGACCCGGTTATCTATCCGCTCAATCGCTTCAAAATCTGCGCAGTTTTGAACGCGCGGGGTGCGGTGGAGGGACAGGTGCGCCGCGAGATGCGCTTCGCGGCGCTGCGGGAAGAAGTAGACCAATCGGCCGCCACCTTATCCAAACAATTAACCGCCCTAGAAAAGGAAGGCTATATCAGCCGGTTTCGCGAGTACGGGTCTTCCCGCGATAAGGACACCGTGTGGGTCATGCTGACTGCTACTGGCAAGTCAGCATTCGATGCCCACCTCGCGGCCATTCAAGAGATGGCGCGTTAGTTCACGTAGCCGTCTACCACGCGCACCGCGCCGCGGTCTGCGGAGGTCGCCATTGCGGCATAGGCGCGCAGCGCCTTGGTAATGGGGCGGTTGCGGTCTACAGGCGTCCATGGCTTTTCGCGTTGTTCTTGCGCGGCGCGGCGGCGCTCCAGAACATCATCGTCCACGTCGAGCGTGAGCTCGCGCTCGTGGATATTGATGGAAATAGTGTCGCCGTTCTCAATGAGCCCGATGAGTCCCTGGTGGGCGGCCTCAGGAGAAATGTGGCCAATGGAAAGCCCGGAGGTGCCGCCGGAGAAGCGGCCATCGGTAATCAAGGCGCAGGCCTTGCCCAAGCCGGCACCCTTGAGGAAGGACGTCGGGTGCAGCATTTCCTGCATGCCGGGGCCACCGGACGGACCCTCGTAGCGAATGACGACCACATCGCCAGGTTGGACTTCTTTATTCAAGATGATGGACACGGCCTGCTCTTGGGACTCCACCACGCGGGCTGGGCCAGAGAAGGTCCACAGCTCTTCTTCCACGCCGGCGGCCTTGACGATGGCCCCGTCCGGCGCCAAGTTGCCGCGCAGGACCACCAGTCCACCGTCGGAAGAAAAGGCGTGGTCAGCATCGTGAATGCAGCCATTGACCGCGTCCGTATCCAGTTCATCCCACCGGTTGGACTGGGAGAACGGCTCCGTGGTGCGCACGCCGCCTGGAGCGGCGTAGTAGAGCTCGCGGGCCTGATCGGTTACGCGAGGATTGCGGATATCCCAATCATCGAGCCACTGCTCCGCATTGTCATAGAGCGCGGTGTGCACCTTGAGGTTGAGGTGGCCCGCGCGGCGCAGCTCGCCCAAGATAGCCGGAATGCCGCCGGCGCGGTGTACATCCTCGATGTGGTAGGTGCCGTTGGGCGCGACCTTGGACAAGCAGGGGACGCGGTAGGAGATGTCATTAATATCATCCAGCGTGAAGTCCACTTCACCCTCTTGCGCTGCGGCAAGGGTGTGCAGGATGGTGTTAGTGGATCCGCCCATGGCCATATCGAGGGCCATGGCATTGCTAAAGGCTTCCTTGGTCGCGATATTGCGCGGCAGGACGGACTCGTCTTCCTCGCCGTAGTAGCGGCGGCACATATCGACGATGGTGGAACCGGCCTTTTCAAAGAGATCGCGGCGAGCACTGTGGGTGGCCAACGTGGTGCCATTGCCAGGAAGCGCCAAACCGAGCGCCTCGGTCAAGCAGTTCATGGAGTTAGCGGTAAACATGCCGGAGCAGGAACCGCAGGTGGGGCAGGCGGATTCTTCCACCTGGGCCAAGCCAGCATCGGAAACGCTATCATTCGCGGATGCGGTGATAGCGGTAATCAGGTCAGTCGGCGCATGGGCAACGCCATCGACCACGACGGCCTTGCCGGCCTCCATAGGTCCGCCCGAGACAAAGATCGTGGGGATATTCAACCGCATTGCGGCATTGAGCATGCCCGGGGTGATCTTATCGCAGTTAGAGATGCAGACGAGGGCATCGGCAGTATGCGCATTGGCCATGTACTCGATGGAATCGGAGATGATTTCGCGCGAGGGCAAGGAGTACAGCATGCCGCTGTGGCCCATGGCAATGCCGTCATCCACGGCAATGGTATTGAACTCCTTGGGTACGCCACCGGCTTCGCGGACGGCATCGGCGACGATATCCCCAACGTTTTTTAGGTGCACGTGGCCGGGGACGAACTGCGTATAAGAGTTGGCGATAGCGATGATGGGCTTGCCAAAGTCGTTTTCCTTGGTGCCAGTAGCGCGCCACAAGGCACGCGCACCGGAGGCTTGGCGTCCGACGGTAGTTACTTTAGAGCGCAGTGGGAACATGGATTAAGTCACTATTCCTTATGGATTGGTCAAATGGGGGAGAAAGTAGATTTAGTTTTCTGCCGAATCTTTAAGTTCGGGGTGCTTTTCTAGGTATGCAGCATATTCCTCTTTGCTTAAGAGGATCTGCTGCCCGTCGCGGTGCACGATGACGACCTTGTCGTCGGCTGCCTCGCGGCCCTGGGTGAGGGCATCGGGAATGCGCCCGCGGGATGCTTGTGCCAAGCGGGGCAGTGAGTTGAAGGTTACGCCAGGCAGGTTGTGTTTCGCACCATTTTTAGTCTGCGCGAAGGCCCGGGCGCGCTGGAAGCCAATCCCGGCGAAATCATCCCATGCGATGGAAACGTTTTTCCGGAACGCATAAGAAATGGAAATGCCTTTCTCAGAGATCCGCGTGCGGGCCTTGATGACCCACCAGAGGCCGATTACGGGGATAATCAGCAGCCACCCCAGGTATTTGGGCGCCCAGCCAATGCTTAATAAGGCGATCGTGGACAAAATTAAGATGCCCAAGATGTGGTCGCGGGAAGGGGTGAAGACCTCTGCCTGGGTGGTGGACTGACGAGGTTGTTTGTCCTGTGCTGGTGGGGTCATAGTCAGCCAGCCTAATTGACCATGTGGTGGGGAAGCGAACCATTTTTTCGCCGCGTTTCATCATATGAGAAACTTTTCCCAAAAGGGGGTAACGGCTTCCAGATATAATTCTATCGGTATATAGTTGGAAATATGATCATGATTCGACTTCAGGTGGTACGAGCGCGGCGGTGACCGCGACGTTTCCTGAACGTCGACGCTTTCGCCCCCGCAGACCACCGGCCCGCGGGGGCTTTAGTTGTAACTAGGGCGTTTTCGATGATCAGTTTCCATGACAGACCAACCCAAGGAGCACATACACCGTGGTAACGACATCCTCGCCCACGCCTGCTTCCGCGGCCGCTGCAAAGACAGCTGCGTCAGCGGAGCGAATGAGTGGGGCTCATGCAATTGTCCGCACGCTGGAAGATCTGGGCACCGATCTCGTATTCGGTATTCCAGGCGGTGCCGTGCTTCCGCTCTACGATGCACTGCATGGTTCAACCAAGCTTCGCCACGTGCTAACCCGCCATGAACAAGGCGCCGGCCACGCCGCCGAGGGCTATGCGCAGGCATCCGGAAAGGTGGGTGTGTGCATCGCTACCTCCGGTCCCGGTGCGACCAACTTGGTTACGGCGCTTGCCGATGCCAACTTGGACTCCGTTCCCATCGTCGCCATCACCGGCCAGGTGGGCAGTAACCTTTTGGGTACCGATGCCTTCCAAGAGGCCGATATCCGCGGTGTCACCATGCCGATTACCAAGCACAATTACATTGTGACGGATCCCTCAGAGATCCCTTCTGCTATTTCGGCTGCCTTCCACTTGGCCTCCACTGGCCGCCCCGGTCCGGTGCTCGTGGATATCCCTAAGGACGTGCAAAACGGCTTTTTGGATTATCGCTTTCCGGAAACGCTTGACCTGCAAGGATATAAGCCAGTCACCAAGCCACACCACCGGCAGGTAGCTCAGGCCGTGGAATTGATGTCGCATGCGGAAAAGCCCGTGCTCTATGTCGGCGGCGGAGTCGTTAAAGCTAATGCCTCCCAAGAGCTGCTGGAGTTTGCGGAGCTCACGAATATCCCGGTGGTTACCACCCTGATGGCGCTGGGCACCTTTCCGGACTCTCACCCGCTGCACATGGGGATGCCGGGCATGCACGGCACAGTTCCGGCCGTCGCGGCGATGCAGCGTGCTGACCTCATCATTGCCATCGGCGCCCGCTTCGATGACCGCGTGACCGGCGATACCTCAACATTCGCGCCAAATGCGAAGGTCATCCACGCCGATATTGACCCAGCTGAGATTGGCAAGATCCGGGAAGTTACAGTTCCCATCGTCGGCGATGCCAAGAAGTGCTTGACCGCGCTTAGCAAGGAGTACCGCAAGAAGGATGTGCAGCCAGCCACCGAGGTGAAACAGTGGCACGATTACCTGCGCGGCATGCAAGAGCGTTTCCCACGCGGTTATGAGCCCACCGATGATGGCCTGCTGAATCCACAATTCGTCTTGGAAAAGCTCAGTGAAACCGTGGGGCCGGAAGCTATCTACTGTGCGGGCGTGGGCCAGCACCAGATGTGGTCCGCGCAGTTCTTGGACTTTGAACACCCGCGTTCCTGGATCAACTCCGGTGGCGCTGGAACCATGGGCTATGCCGTTCCCGCTGCCTTGGGTGCAAAGGCAGCGCGTCCAGATAAGGAAGTCTGGGCCATCGATGGTGATGGCTGCTTCCAAATGACCAACCAGGAACTTACCACTGCAGCCTTGGAAGGCTTCCCGTTTAAGGTTGCCGTCATTAATAACGGCAACCTTGGAATGGTCCGGCAGTGGCAGACGCTGTTTTATGATCAGCACTATTCGCACACCAAGCTGCGCGAAGAAAACGCCTTCACCCCGGACTTCGTCCGTTTGGCCGAAGCGCTCGGTTGTGAAGCCATCCGGGTCACGAGCGAAGAAGAAGTCGTTCCGGCCATTAAGCGCGCGCAGGCAATTAACGATAAGCCAGTCGTCATTGACTTCATCGTCGGCCAAGATGCGCAGGTGTGGCCGATGATCGGTGGCGGTGCCTCCAATGAGGAAATCCAGTACGCCCGCGGCCTGCGCCCGCTTTTTGATGAAGCTGAATCCGCCGCGGAGACCCCGGCTGAGATCGACGAAACCATTCAGGAGGCATAAACCATGACGCAAAACGAGGTAACTCGGCATACCTTATCGGTATTAGTTGAGGATGTAGAAAGCATCATCGCCCGCGTGGTGGGAATGTTCAGTCGCCGTGGCTACAGCTTGGTGTCCCTGGTCTCCGCGCACACGGAAACCCCGGGAATTAACCGGCTGACCATCGTTGTGGATGCCTCTGAAGTGATCATTGAGCAGGTAACGAAGCAGCTCAATAAGCTCATTCCGGTCATCAAGGTCGTGGAACTCAAGGAAGATTCCACGGTTGCTCGCGCCATCATGCTGGTGAAGGTAGCGGCCGATAATTCCAACCGCGCACAGGTGGTGGATGCGGTGAATATCTTCCGCGCCCGCGTGGTCGACGTGGCAAAGGAATCGGTTGTCGTGGAAGCTACCGGTACGCCGGGCAAGCTCGCGGCGCTGCTTGAAGTCCTCGAGCCCTTCGGTATTCGCGAACTCGTGCAATCGGGCCACGTAGCCTTGGGGCGCGGCCCGAAGGCTACGGCTCCCAAAAAGTAAATAAAATCTCACGATGTGAACACATTGTCCCGCTCAGTGATATATACTCTGCGTTAGGACGCTTCATTACAGCTTTTCCTACCAAAGAATTGAGGATTTGAAATGGCTATTGATACCTACTACGACGATGATGCTGACCTGTCGATCATCCAGGGCCGCAAGGTAGCGGTCATCGGCTACGGCTCCCAGGGTCACGCCCACTCCCAGAACCTGCGCGATTCCGGCGTTGAGGTTGTTATCGGTCTGCGCGAGGGCTCTAAGTCCGCAGCCAAGGCAGAGGAGGCTGGCTTCGAGGTCAAGTCCGTCGCGGAGGCATCCAAGTGGGCCGACGTCGTTATGCTGCTGGCGCCGGATACCTCCCAGAAGGAGATCTTCGAAGAGCACATCGCCCCGAACCTGGAAGACGGCAATGCACTGCTGTTCGGTCACGGCCTGAATATCCACTTCAAGCTGATTGAGCCGGCTGCGTCCGTCACCGTCGGCATGGTTGCGCCTAAGGGCCCTGGCCACCTGGTCCGCCGCCAGTTCGTAGACGGCAAGGGTGTTCCTTGCTTGATCGCCACCGAGCAGGATCCGAAGAACGAGGGTCATGACCTGACCCTGTCCTATGCCGCTGCCATCGGTGGCGCCCGCGCGGGCGTTATCCCCACCACCTTCGAGGCGGAGACGGTCACCGACCTCTTTGGTGAGCAGGCCGTCCTGTGCGGTGGTGTCGAGTTCCTCATCCGCAACGGCTTCGAGGTCCTCACCGAGGCCGGCTACGAGCCAGAGATGGCTTATTTCGAGGTCCTGCACGAGATGAAGCTCATCGTGGACCTGTTGTTCGAGGGCGGCATTGCCAACATGAACTACTCGGTCTCTGATACCGCTGAGTTTGGTGGCTACATCTCCGGCTCACGCATCATCAACGCTGATACCAAGCGGCGCATGAAGGAAGTCCTGTCCGATATCCAGGATGGAACCTTTACCAAGCGCCTGCTCGCCAACGTTGAGGGCGGCAACAAGGAGCTGGAAGAAATGCGCGAAGAATTTGCGCAGCACGAGATCGAAAAGACCGGCACCAAGCTGCGCGATCTCATGAGCTGGGTCAAGAACCCATTGGACGCTACTGCCTAGTCACTAGCTGAAGTCACTGCGGCCCGCGGGAAACTCCCCGTGGGCCGCTTTTGTGCCTTTGCTGAGCATTGTCGCAGCACCTAAGTCTGTGAGGTGCCGCGGAGGTGTTGCGGGTAGTATTGGCCCTATGGGTTTTACGACGCCAAGCTATGATCTCAGGGACCTTTTTTCGCGGATTGACCGGGGCGATATCCAGCTTCCGGATTTCCAGCGCAGCTACGCCTGGGATGAAGACCGCATCCGCTCACTTATCGTTACGGTCCTGCGTGGATACCCCATCGGCGCGCTGATGGCCCTAGATGCCCGCAATGAAAAGATGCGTTTCCGCCCCAGGGTGCTGGCGGGTGCGCCCGAGGTTGGTGTCGAGCCCGGGTTGCTGCTCTTGGACGGCCAACAGCGCCTTACCTCCCTGTACCACTGCTTTAATGGCGAGGGTTTTGTCAAGACCACTGACTTCCGGAAAAAGAAGGTCCACCGCCGCTTTTTCATCGACGTCCGCGCCGCGGTAAGCGGGGACTTGCTTGCCGATGACGCCATTTTCGCCGTCGACCAAAACGGCGAGATCTGCTCGCACTTCGGCCCCGACGTTGATGGGGCTATTACCTGCCGCCAGGATGGGCTGGACAATATGTGCATCCCCGTGGCCTCGCTACTCAGCGAGGAAGGCACCAGCATGCTTTTCGAGCTCGCCGCCACACACGAGCAATGCAGCGCCGAGCTTGCCGCGTTCAATAACCGCATCGTGCGCCCCTTGGCGGGCTATGACATCCCGATGATCCGGCTATCCCGCGAAACGGAGCGCTCTGGAATCGGTTCTATTTTTGCCCAGGCGAACTCGGCCGGCCTGCAGATGGATGTCTTCGATCTCTTAACCGCCGTCTTTGCTTCCGAAGATCCGACCTTCCACCTTGCTAACGATTGGCAGCAGGTGGAAAAGGACCTGCGGGATTCTCCCGCCCTCGATGGCATCGGCCGCAATGAGTTCCTTTCCGCGGTATCCCTCTTGATTACAGGGGAAAAGGGTAATGCCGGTGGACAACGGGAAGACATTTTGAAGCTGTCCCTGTCCGAGTACAAGGCAGCCGCGCACGACCTGCGCATCACCTTCCACGAGGTTGCCGAATTCTTGGCGCAGCGCCGCATTTTAAGCCTCGATCAGGTTCCTTATACGGAACAGATCGTGCCGCTAGCAGTCATTATCGCGCGCTTGGCAAAGCGGTCCGGGGCCCTGTCTAGCCAGCAGGCATGGGATCGCATAGACCAGTGGTTCTGGTGCGGCGTCTTTGGTGAGCTCTACGGTTCTTCCGCGGTGCCGTTGCGCGCTGCCCGCGATGTGGATGAGGTGACCGAGTGGGTTGCCGGGGCCACCGATGATGTTCCCAAGACGGTCGCGGATGCAGGATTTCGGGAATCCCGCCTGCTCTCGGTCGATGAAAACGATGGGGTATGGCACGGAATCTATGCCCTGCTTATGGCCCGCGGCGCGAAGGATTGGCGGACGGGCAGTGAATTTACTCGCCACACCTTTGAAGAGTTGAAGCCCGGGTTTTTCCCGTTATTCCCACTGAATTGGTGCCAGCGCCACGGGGTGGATTCGGTCTTGGCCCATTCGGTCATGAACTACACCCCGATGGGCAAGCGCACAGAGGTCGTCCTCGATGGGTTCGCGCCGAACCGCTACCTGCCTCGCGTGCAGTCCAAGTCCATCATGGAAGACGAGGAATTTGATGCCGTCCTGGCATCGCACGACCTCGATGTCGCTAACCTAAGGGAGTCAAAGATTCAGGAATTCTTGGCTGATCGTCGCCATCGCTTCGTGGATCTAGTGGAAGAAACCTTAGGCATTCCCGTCATTCGAGATGTCGATGAAGCAAACCTGGCCGGCGGTGAAGAGGGGCCACATGCGTTTGGCCGCTAAGAGGTATCGGGCGGCTGCAGTGGTTATCGCAGCCTCCCTCGTACTTGTTGGCTGCGGTGATGCCTTGCAGGAACCCAAACTGGTCAAGCGAGGTCTGTCGGATCTCTCCGAGTCCGATGTCGAGCTCGAGCGCGCCAAGTCAGAGAATCAAAACCGCCTTATCGATCCCAAATTCGCCGGCAAACTGGACATCATCGACGATCCGAGTGGCATCGAGGCCGCGCGGACTTTCTTCGATGATTCAGATTCCATGGTGCTCTTTGCGCCCGATGATAAATCCGTGTTGCGCGCGGCAACGTTGGCGATTAACCAGCACTTGCCGGCCGTGGAATATGATCGCTCGCGCCGCGGTGACATCCTCAACTTGGTCGGAGACTTGGAGGTAAAACGACTCGTCATCGTGGGCGATATCCCGTGGACGCAATCCAGCGGTGATTTCACTGTCATCAAGGATCCGGGAACGCATGAAGCGCTGGGGGATTTTACGGCCTTCCAGTACGAGTCCAAGGTGGTTGCCTCGCCGAACCAGGTGGTCAAGGACATCGCGCGGCTGGATAAAACACCCTACGTTGAGTTGCGTCCTGCCTGGATTCCTTATGAGGGCGAACCTGACGATGATGGCAAAAAGCTGCCGGCCGTCCCGGCACAGTCGCGGCGCGATGGCCAGATGGCGCCCAATATCGTGGCCACAGCGGATAGTCCGGTAGCCAATGTCATTACTGCCGCGGCCTATGGTGGCTCGGTTTTGGTGATGCCGACGGCGGATCCGCTGGAAGATAAGCGGAGTATGGCCATGGTGGCAGGGCTCGATGAGGGCTCGCTTATCGCTTTGGGCCCGGAATTCGGTCACGTGAAAGAATTTAAGGAAAAAATACGGCAGGGCACCCCAAACTGAACTACACTTCCTTCACACGCGGTTATTGTCGCGTAATGCACAACGAAGTGAAACGAAGGATGATATGTCGAAGCCGGTAGTTCTTATCGCCGATAAATTGGCCCAATCCACAGTGACGGCGTTGGGGGATTCCGTCGAGGTGCGCTGGGTAGATGGCCCGAACCGCGAGGAATTGCTTGCGGCGGTTCCAGAAGCAGATGCGCTGCTCGTTCGCTCTGCCGCCACGGTCGACGCTGAAGTTCTAGAAGCAGCGCCCAAGCTCAAGATTGTGGGCCGCGCGGGCGTGGGACTGGATAACGTGGATATTGACACCGCCACCAATAAGGGTGTCATGGTGGTCAACGCTCCCACCTCCAATATCCACTCTGCGTGCGAGCAGGCGATTGCCTTGCTTTTGGCCACTGCCCGCCAGATTCCAGCGGCGGATCAATCTCTGCGCGAGGGCGACTGGAAGCGCTCTTCCTTTAAGGGCGTGGAGGTCTACGGCAAGACTATTGGTATCGTCGGCTTCGGCCACATCGGTCAGCTTTTTGCCCAGCGGTTAAGCGCCTTTGAAACGAAGATTATTGCCCACGATCCTTATGCCAATCCGGCGCGTGCGGCAGCGCTTGGCGTGGAATTGGTCGAGCTGGAAGAGCTGATGGCGCAGGCAGATTTTGTCACCATTCACCTGCCCAAGACGCCGGAGACCGCCGGAATGTTCAATGCGGAGCTTCTGGCCAAGGCAAAGGAAGGCCAGATTCTTATCAACGCCGCCCGCGGCGGCCTCGTAGACGAGCAGGCCTTGGCAGATTCTATTACCTCGGGCCACCACCGCGGTGCGGGTTTTGACGTGTACTCCACGGAGCCGTGCACGGATTCCCCACTCTTTAAGCTGCCGCAGGTCACGGCGTCGCCGCACCTGGGTGCGTCCACCGTGGAGGCACAGGACCGCGCTGGTACCGATGTCGCTGCCTCGGTGCTCAAGGCCTTGGCCGGCGAGTTCGTTCCTGATGCGGTCAACGTCTCTGGCGGTACGGTAGGCGAAGAGGTAGCCGGGTGGCTCGACCTTGCCCGCAAGCTGGGCCTTACCGCAGGGCGCCTGCTTGATCAGGCTCCCGTCGCCGTGGAGATTGAGGCCTGCGGCGAGCTGTCCACTGAGGATGTGGACGTGCTGGGCCTTTCCGCCGTCCGTGGCCTGTTTAGCGGCGTGACCTCAGAGCCGGTTACCTTCGTCAACGCGATGAAGATTGCCGAAAGCCGCGGGGTCGAGGTTTCGGTATCCACCAACCCAGAATCCAAGGGCCACCGTTCTTCCTTGCAGGTCAAGGTCATTAGCGCGGAGGGCGTGACCTCCTCGCTTACCGGTGCGCTCATCGGTATTGACGGGACCGAAAAGTTTGTCCGTATTAACGGTCGTGGCGTGGATATGCGGGCCGAGGGCCGCAACCTGTTCTTCCGCTATGCCGATGCCCCAGGCGCGCTGGGTACCGTGGGTACCAAGCTGGGTGCTGCGGGCATCAACATCATCGCCGCAGCCTTGACGCAGGGCAAGCAGGAATCCGATGCCGTGCTGATCTTGCGCGTGGAGTCCGAGGTGCCAGATTCTCTCATCGAGGAGATCAACTCCGCCCTTGGCGCTACGTGCCAGCAATTCGACATGGATGAATAATCTCAGCGCAGGTTAGGGCGGATTGGCCTAACCGCGTACTCGCGCCCGCCCATCGCGCAGAATTATGCTGCGATGGGTGGGTTTTCTTTGGTAGGCTAATCTCGAATCCACTATGTGAGAAAGGAATCCTATCTAATGAAATTAGCGGTTATTGGCGGCGACGGCATTGGGCCGGAAGTAACGGCGGAAGCCCTGAAGGTGCTGCGCACCGTGCGCAGCGATATTGAAACCACCGATTATGACTTGGGCGCGCGGCGCTACCTGCGTAATGGCGAGCTTTTAACGGATGCAGACTTGGCCAGCTTGCGCGAGCACGATGCCATTTTGCTGGGTGCCATTGGTGCGCCAGGTGAGGTTCCACCGGGCGTCTTGGAACGCGGCCTGTTATTGAAGATGCGGTTTGCACTCGATCACCACGTGAACCTGCGCCCTTCTATCTTGTATCCCACGGCCCACTCGCCGCTGGCTAACCCGGGCGAGATCGACTTCGTCGTGGTGCGTGAAGGCACCGAGGGCCTGTACTGCGGCAATGGTGGCACGCTGCGGGAAGGAACGCCGCACGAGGTCGCCAGCGAGGTTTCGCAAAATACCCGCTTCGGGGTAGAGCGCGTGGTGCGCGATGCCTTTGAGCGGGCATCGCAGCGCCGCAACCACCTGACCCTGGTGCACAAGACCAATGTCCTCGTCAACGCCGGCGACTTGTGGCACCGCACGGTGGAAGAAGTTGCGGCGGAATATCCGCAGGTGGAGGTGGACTATAACCACATCGATGCCGCGACCATCTACATGGTGACGGATCCTTCCCGTTACGATGTCGTTGTGACCGATAACCTCTTTGGAGACATCTTAACGGACTTAGCAGGCGCTATTACTGGCGGAATTGGGTTGGCTGCTTCGGGCAATATCGATGCCTCGGGCGAGAACCCCTCCATGTTTGAGCCAGTGCACGGTTCGGCACCTGATATTGCCGGACAAGGCATCGCGGATCCCACCGCGGCTATCTTGTCGGCGGCGATGCTTTTGCGGCAGCTGGGTGATGAAGACAATGCGCAGAAGATTGAAAAGGCGGTGGCGGAGGACATCGCCAAGCGGGGCGATGCCCCAATCAAGACCGTCGAGGTAGGGGATCGGATCGCAGCGAGCCTGCAAGCTTAAGCGCAAGAAGTCCTTTGTACGAATGCGGTGTTGGCAAGGAACTAAATAATCTTTGCATATTAACACCGCAAACTTTGCACACATGTAAAGGCTCCCTTTTAGTAGGATGGCCGTTATGCGTTTAGGACGAATTGCACACCCAGAAGGAATTTGCTTTGCCATCATCGACGGGCCACAAGACGCCCCGATGGAGGAGCTTGTAGCTAAAGAAATCTCCGGCACTCCATTTACCCCGCCGGAGCCCACCGGCCGGGAATGGAAGCTGGGCGAGGTGCGCCTCTTGGCGCCGACCTTGCCCACCAAGGTGGTGGCGCTCGGGCGCAACTATGCCGACCACGTGGCGGAGGTATTTAAGAAGTCCTCCGATAAGCTGCCGCCCACCATCTTCCTGAAGCCCTCGACTGCGGTTATCGGCCCGAATGAGGCCATCAAGATTCCCGATTATGCCACCAACGTGGAATTTGAGGGCGAACTCGCCGTAGTTATTTCCAAGCCATCGAAGAATATCAAGGCTGAGAACTGGAAAGACCACGTGCTGGGCTATACCATCTGCAACGACGTTTCCTCCCGTGACCTCCAGTTCAAGGATGGTCAGTGGGCGCGCGCCAAGGGCATTGATACCTTTTGCCCGCTGGGTCCGTGGATTGAAACGGACCTGGATAGCTTGGATCTTGATGATCAGAAGATCAATGCGTACCTGACCCATGATGGTTCCCGTGAGCAGAAGCAGGATTCCAATACGGATCAGATGATCGTCAAGATGGGCGGCATCTTGGAAGAGATTTCTGCCGCATATACTTTGCTGCCTGGTGATGTCATCACTACCGGCTCGCCCGCGGGAACCGCTCCGATGGTGCCGGGCGATACCATTGAAATTGAGATCCCAGGGGTTGGTACTCTGCGCAATACCATCTCTAGGGCGCAGTAGATTCATCCCACAGCAGCTGCCGCTGGTGAGGTTTTGCTAGAAGGAGAACGGCGTGCCGGAACATTCGCATCAAGGCCACCGCGGGTCTGCGCCCAGCGCGCAGGAAATGGAGGAGCGCTATCGCTCCGCTGTACAGGTGTGGTCGGGGAGTCCGAATGCCACGCTGGTGGACTATGTTAGTGACCTTCCAGGCGGTACCGCGCTCGATATCGGCTGCGGGGAAGGCGCCGATGCCCAGTGGCTGCACGAGCACGGCTGGCAGGTACTCGGCATCGATTTTGCTCCGACTGCCGTGGCACGGACTAGGGCGCGAGGAGTAGCCGCGGAGGTTGCCACCTTTGATGAATTCAGCCACGCCCCATTTGATTTGGTCACCGTGCATTATGGCAGTGTCCGTGCCAACTCACGGGAAGTAGCACTGTTAGAAAAGCTCGTCGCCACGGGCGGAACCTTGCTCTATGTTCACCATGATATGGAGTCAGAAGAGATCGCCATGCCGGAATGGCTGGCGGAAAACCTGACCGAATTGACGGTGCAGACCTTGCGGCGATCGCCGCGCCATGTAACTAGCGGCGCAGGCGCTCACCACACCAGCGACGTGGTTCTCGTGGCAAAGCGGTACTAATCCGCACCGTTTAAAGGCTCAGCGCCCGTAAGATCGTCTGGAGCTTGGCGGTGGTTTCTTCCAGCTCCGCCTGGGCATTGGAGGCACCGACCACGCCGCCGCCGGCCCAGGCGCGGGCGGAGAGGCCATCGCCAGCAACCTCTGCGCAACGGATAGCTACCATGTATTCACCGTCACCGGAGCTATCACACCAGCCGACGGTGCCGGCATAGAAGCCGCGGTCGGTCTCGGCGGTCTCAATAAGCGCCTGCGCAGCTTCCGTCGGCGTGCCACAGATTGCGGGGGTGGGGTGGACTACTTCTGCCAATTCCAGGGCGGTGAGGTCTTTATCCCGCAGGGTACCGGTAACCGGCGTGCCCAAGTGCCACATCTCATTGGTGTGTATGAGCTGCGGGGTATCGGGGATATTGAGGCTGCTACACAGCGGCTCTAGCACCCTGCGCAGGTGCTCTACCACAAAGGAGTGCTCGAGCAGATCCTTTGCGGAGTGCAAGAGGTCTTGGCTGGCAATGTGGTCTGCCGCTTTATTGGCTCGGCGCGGGGTGGAGCCGGCGAGCGGGAATGCAGACACGGTCGAGCCTTGGCGCTTGATCAGCACCTCTGGCGAAGAACCGACCAGCATGGCCCCTGGGCGGCCTGCAGGGGAGAGATCCGCAATGAAGCCATCGCGGTTGACGGAGAGATCGATTAGGCGCGCGGCCACCAGCCGGGGATCGATGGGGGAAGCAAATTCGATATCGACCGCGCGGGCTAAAACCACCTTTTCTAGCTTCGAGGTTTCGATGGTGCCGATGGCCGCTTCAACGCGGCGCAGGTGTTCTTCTGGCTCTGGGTCAAAGCCCACGACGCGGGAATTGAGGGTCTGATTGCGGTAGAACGCATGTGGTTCTAGCGGGCCGTCTTCTCGGATGATTGATTCTGGAACGGTCAGCGCGGCGGGAGTATCGGAATCAAAGGGGATGGCACCTACGACCATCTCGGCCCCGCCTCGGCGCAAGGCGTCAACCGCGGCCTCGGCACTGGTAAAGGTGTCCCGCGCACCTTGGGTACGGACAGACCCCGTTGCTCGGGAGAGCAAGAAATCGGGGGCGGTGCTTGGTCTGTCTTCGTGCATGGGGATCTAGCTTAGTGCCTCGTTAAAAGTTGGTAGAAATTACCCTCCGCCAAGCGTGTGGGCACCTGCTGGCACAACCGATGTAACTATTGTTACAAAAGTGGCTATTGTGACTAAAGGTTTTCTTCGATTCACCTATCTCTTGACCTCACTGCTAGTGATAGGCGCGGCTTTAAGCGTGCCGGCAATGGCGCAGGAACAAGAAGGTGCCGGATCACCGGTAGAACCGACGCACCCGGCGCCTGTGCCAGAACAAGACCACCACTCCGGCGAGCCCGTGATTCCAGAACCAGACGGCTCGCATTTGCTCCCTGAAGGTGTCACTGAATCGACGCCTCGCGATGCTGAGGCGCACCCGTCTACTGACGGTGAGCCACCAGTTTCGGGTAATCCCGAGCCGACTCCACCTGTGCCTTCTGCTGATCCCAGCATTAATCCTGATCCGGCCATTGCACCGGGAACTATGGAATCGCTCGAGATGGAACACGAAGGAAAACAGCGCCGCTACCTCGTGCGTATCCCCGATAATTACTCGCCCGAAAAACCATCCCCGGTGCTTTTTGGATTTGGCGGTTGGGGAGATTCCCCGGAAAATTTCTCTAGTTACGCACGGATGGGCAATACGTCAGCCACCGATGAGGCCATCATCATTTACCCGGAGGGCTACGAACGCGCTTGGGAAGCAGCTCCATATGCCAAAACCCATGACGGCGAAGATATCCGCTTCATCAAGCGCATCTTGGATGCGGTGGATGCGGACTATCACGTGGATCGCAACCGCGTCTACGCCATGGGAATGTCCAATGGCGGAGGTTTTACCTCGGTATTAGGCTGTCACGCTCAAGATACATTTGCTGCGGTTGCCATGGTCTCTGGAGCTTTTTATACCCCCGTTGAAACCAATTGCGGCGATGCGCCAATGCATACACTCATCATGCACGGCACCCACGATCAGATGATGACCTATGAAGGCGGCGACCGGCACGAAGCTGGTTATCTTCCCGTGCGCACCGTCTTGGGAGGGTATCTCAACCGCAATCGCTGCGATATGACCTTTCAATCCCAAGCGGATATTGGAGGTGCCGAGCGCCTGAACTTCAACGGTTGCCAGAAGGACGTGGAATTGATCAAGGTGCCTGCCGAACACACGTGGTTTTGGCAGCCGGATACCCCGAATGTTGTGTGGGACTTCCTTTCCACCAAGACACGCGTGTAGCCCTAGACGGTACTTTTTCAGGCCTCTAATCGATGCGCGGGATCTGCGTCGTGGCATCATCGGCCTGCGGCGGCACTGGCTGTTCTGGCTGCTCAGGCTGTTCGCCGGCTAGCTTCTTTTTGCGGAAGAATTGGACATAGACCAAAAGACCAATTCCTAGCACCAGCGCGAATGCGCCGAGCCCCGCCAAGATGCCCGCCCAAAAGCTGCTCTTGGTCAGTGAGGCGGTGTAGGCGGCACCGGCAAGCGCCTCATTGTTGTGGTCCTTGCCACCCGCAGATGCGTTGGGCACCGGCGCCGTGCTTCGGTTCTCAGATTTAGAGCCCTTAGATTTGCTGTCCTTAGCCTTGCTGCTCTTGGACTTCGGGGTGGATTTGCCCGCAGATTTCTGGCCAGAACTTCCGCCGGATTTGGATTGTGCAGCCTTAGAACCGCTGCGAGAGCCGCTGCTTGCCGATGCTCCCTTCGACGAGCCCCCACCCGATTTGCGCGACGCAGCACCAGAGCCGGCCCCAGAACCGTGGGCGGAGGCCTTATTGGATCCAGAGTTGGACCCAGACTTGGAGCCTTGGTTGGAGCCCTGCTTCGAACCAGAGTTTTTCTCTGCAGCCTTTTTACCAGAGCCACCGGATCCTTCGGACTGGCCCTGCTTAGTTGGCTTATCGCCGGATTTATCCTTGGCGCCCTTGTCTTTCTTTTTATCGCCCTCGAGGAATTTTTGGCCTTCCTTCAGGGTATTTTCCAGCTCCTTATCTAGGCCCGCGATAGCCTTATCTACGCCTTTAATATCCTTGGCCAGCTGTTCTGGGCGGGAGGTTCCGCCCGAAGGGACGCTTCCCTCGGCATCGTCGGATTCGTCATAGTCGACACCGCATAGCTCCGCTGCATCCGCGTCATCGCCGACGAGGAATCCGGCGTGCAGGTGGTGGCGGGAGCCATCGGGAAGCTCAAAAGTAAAGCTCACGGCGTAGGTGCCTGGCTTGGTAAAAGCGAAGGCAGGGTGGGCGTGGGACTTGCCGGGATAATCCCAGGCGGTGCCGTCCTCGGTATCCATCCGCACCTTGAGCTCGCCGATGCCCTCATTCTGGAAAGCTACAATGCGGCCATCCTCGGGGCCGGATGCGATGGCCATGCTGAGCGTCGCGGTCTGCTTGGATCCGAGGTAGTCCTCGGAGAGTTCCTGAGTATTAAAACCTAGCCACGGAACATCCTCAATCTGGGTTTGCGGTAGCACCCATCCTTCCTCGGGCAGGGAAGGGACGTTGAGAGCTGAAATTGGCTGCTTGTTCTTCTCCGCTACCTCGACCACGAATTCTTCCGATTGGTATTCTTTGCGTTTTTGGTCATCTTTGACCACAAAGCTGATATCCCCGTTTTCATCCTTGAGCGCCATGTCTTGGTGGCCTTCGGTAATGCGGATAAAGTCCTCGGCGCTGCAGGCCTCTGCGGCGTACGCGGAGGCCATAACGGAAGAGGGCAGACCCACACCGGTGAGGGTTCCCACGCTGAGGAACCCGGCGGCGCCTAGGGCAAGAGCGGTACGGCACAAGGGTTTCATGATTCGATGGTTTCCTTTCGTGGGGAGTTTTCGGAAGCGTTGGCTGGCACGCGAGGAGAAGAGTGGCCGGGTGTGCGGCGGGAGCGCAAGAAGGGATGCAGGGCCCAGACAATGAGGAAGAGGACGGTGAGCGTGAGCACGATGGTTGCGCCCGCGGGAAGATCGATGGCCCACGCCAAATAGATGCCGAAGAAGCTGCAGACGGCGCCGATGATGGCAGAGAGGAGCATCATTGTGGTGAGGTTGGCCGTGAGCAGGCGCGCCGTGGCTGCCGGGGTAATCAGCAGGGCGAGGACCAAGATATTGCCGATGGTGCTTACGGAAATGACCACCGCGGCGGTCACGCACAGGTAGAGGATGATATCCAGGGCGAAGACCGGCAGGCCCATGGCCCGGGCGGTCTCCCGGTCCAAGCAGGTGGCGTTTAGCTGCGGACCAAAGGCCACGACCACGGCTAGGACGACCAGGCAGACGCTTGCGGCGACGGTGATATCCGTGCGCGAAACGCCGGTCAGTGATCCGAAGAGGAAGCTGGTGAGCGAGGCGCTATAGCCATCCGTGCGCGAAATAATCACCATGCCCAAGGCAAAGGCGGCGGCGAAAAAGATGCCGATGATGGAATCCGCGCGCACGTGGTTGCGTTGCGAAAACGCGGCGATAAGCACCGCGACGACCGCGCCGGCAACCGCCCCGCCCAGTAGGACTGAGGTTTGCAGCGCAAAGGCGACGGCCAGGCCTGGGAACACGGCGTGCGAGACGGCATCGCCAATAAAGGCCATGCCACGCAGCACCACATAACAGCCGATGACCCCGCACACGATGGCGGCGATGAGCGAAATGCCCACCGCCCTGGCGAGGAAATCGAGGTGGGGATTGGTCAAATCCCGCAAGAAATCGATAAATGAGATATCAATCACGCAGCTACTCCAATCGCAGCGAGCAACGGGGAAGAGGCACTGACACCAAATGCACGGGTCCACGGATCCTTGTCTGCCAAAAGCTCATCGGCGGGGCCATCCGCAATAACCGTGCGATTAAATAGCACCAAGCGTTTGCACGTGTGCGCTGCCTCCGACAGATTGTGGGTAGACATCACGATGGATTTCCCTTGCGCCGCAAGCTCGGCGAAAAGCTCTAGTAGGGCCTCGGTATTTGGGGCGTCGAGCCCGGTAAAAGGTTCATCGAGTAGTAAGACCTCCGGCTGAATGGCCAGGGCGCGGGCGATCAATACGCGCTGGCGCTGGCCGCCGGAAAGCTCCTCGATGGGTCTGGAGGCAAAATCCTCCATATGTACCAAGCGCAGCGCCTCCGCGGCGGCCGCATGGTCCTTTTTCCCAGGGCGCTTAAACCACCCGATGAGCCCGGTGCGCCCGCTGAGCACGGTGCGGTACACGTTAATGGGAAAGCCCCATTCCACCTCGTGGCGCTGCGGAACATAGCCCACGGAGCCAGTGACGGTACACGTGCCAGAGGAAGGAATAAGACCCAAAATGGCGCGCATCAGCGTGGTTTTGCCCGCGCCATTGGGGCCTAAGAGCCCAATGAATTCACCGGTGCCTACCTCGAGATTGGCATCTTCAATAACGGTGCGGCCAGATAGTGCTACCTGCAATCCGCGCACCTGAATGCACGGCTTAGGCATGGCCATCGCCCCGCTTGCGGGATTTCACGAGCACGGCAACACCGGCGATCAGCACGATGATTCCGCCGCCGACCAAAACATAAACCCATACCGGGAGGGAAGAATCCTCGGTCGTGGCCTCTGCTGGGCTCCACTCCGCATCCTGGGCTGCCTGGATATCTGCGCCGTCGCCCACAGCGAAAGTCAGCACGCCGTCGGTACTAAACTCCTCGCCGTTTGTGGTTTCACCCTTAATCCGGATTCCCACCTGGTGGGTGCCCGGCTCCGTGAAAGTCCAGTTGGCGTGAGTGTGCGTATTGAGATCTACCCAGAACTCAGACTCGCTTTTTTCTGCCGTTGACCACAGCAGCTGGGGTGCCTCAAAGCCACCGTTTTGCAAAAAGAGGGAAAAATCCCCTGGGCCGGAGTGTCCGAGGAATTCCATAGTAACGCCGCGAGCGGCGTTATCGACAAGCGAAGGCGCCTGGGTATTCCACCCCAGCCACGGGACGCCGACCTGCTCAGTCTGCGGGACCACCCAGACATCCTCGCCGGATTGGGCACCGACGAAACTGAAATCTTCGGTATCCGGCAGCGTCTGCTGGGCCGCATCGCTGACCGAAAATACGAGGTCATCGAGGTGGCGCCACACCGGGGAGTCGCCCGCATCATCGCGGGCCAAAAGCTCGACATCGGAGCCGTCTAACAGCGTGCCGATATCAACGTGGCCGGCATCGATGACCTTTTCTTCGCCCTCTGGCGCAACGGTTTCATCCGCGCCAACCACTTGCGCGAGGTCGCCGGCCCAGGCGGGCGTTGCGGATAGGGCGAGGCCCGCAGTGACAATGCAGGCTGCCGTGCGAGTGGCCGCGCGGGTAACGGTACGAGAGGCAAGGTTAAGCATGGTTATCTCCATTCGAAGGATGTAGGCAACGCTGCAGCGAGTCAGCATTGAATTTCATGAGATCGATATAAGTAGGCACGGCATCATCAAGCGTGTCGCCGTAAATGGGGCACAGCTCCACGTTTTGCTGCGCGGCGGCTTCCTTCAGCGTGCTGGCGCTGGCTTGCTCCACCGGCTCCACAAAGACCGCAGGAAGGTGCAGGTTCTCCAGCGTCCGGCGCAGGGCAATGACCTCGCGTGGCGAAGGCTCAATGGCGGGATTAGGGGTAACAAACCCGGCCACCGAAAGGCCGTAGCCCTGCTCTAAGTAGGCATAACCGTGGTGGGTGGTGACCAAGTGCCGATTACTCTGCGGGATAGAAGAAATCGCGCGGTCCACATACTCGTCCAGCTCGCGCAATTCCGCGATATAAGACTCGGCACGGGCGCGGTAATCGGCGCCGTGCGACGGATCCGCATTCGCCATTTCTTCAGCAATGACATCGACATAGGCAATGGCATTGTCTACGTTGTGCCACAAGTGTGGATCCACTTCGCCGTGGATATGTTTGCCCAGGACTGCCTGGGGGAGCAGGTACGTATCCGCGCCGGGGGTGCCCAAGAAGCGATAAGCGGGATCCGGCGGAATGGGCTGCAGGACCGAGGAAGGGACCGCTACCGTGGTATGCGCGGGATCAAAATGCTGGTCTTGATCGCGTAAATCAATAGATCCCTCTGCCACATCAGCGGCAATATCCACGTGGCCGGAATCAATGACATCCATATCCTCCGGCGGGTTCACGCCTACCGCGACGGTGAGGTGCTCTACCTCCGTGCCATCGGCCTGAAAGCCAAGCTTATATATGCCCGGCTCCGAAAAGCCCCACGAGACGTGCGTGTGCGCATTAGCCGGGAGGGTGACCGAATCATCGCCCGCGTCGATGCCATCGGCGCTATTAAACAGCACTTCCGGCGTACCGAAGGTGGAGACCACGTAGGCTGCGACATCGCCTGGCCCCTCGGCAGAGACCATGCGGAAATCCACGCCGGAGTTGCGCTGCTCGGCACCACTAATGCGCAGGCCCAACCAGATGGCATCCAGGGAGACATCTTCTACTAGCGGCACGAGGGTAGCGCCGCGGGTGGAGGCGGAGTCAGCGACTTCCACCACGGGTGCGTCCGTGGATTCGTGCAGCGTATCTATCAGCGATTGCGGTTCCAAGAGGTATCCATTGCTCAAGGCGAGGTTTGCATTGGCCACGTTGCGCACCGTGCGCAGCGTGGGCTCAAAGGTGTGCGGGTCCTTTCCACTCGGGATAAGCCCGGTGACCGAAGCATCCTCGCCTGCGACGTGGCGGGCCATATCCGCCAGAATGGGCGTCGTGGCGACCACGCTGAAGCGATCCGAGGTATCCACCGCTGCCGAGGTCGTGCAGCCTGCCGCGAGGAGGGAGACGCTACAGAGCGCCCCTACGGCCTGCAGCCCGCGCGGTACGAAACGGTAGTGGGACACTGGCATTAATTCTTTGCCCTCGCGACAGCGAGTCGTGCGATGCCCAGGCCAAGGAACAGCATGCCCAAGCCGAGCACACCGATTCCGAGTGGCATGGTGGGGGTCCCAGTATTGGCAAGAGCCGCGTTACCGCCCTTACCGGATGCGTTCGCACCGGAACCGCCAGCGGCATCCTGGCCAGCACCGGAGCCATTAGAGCCCGCGCCGGCTGCGGCGCCAACACCACAGTCGCCGCCATCCGGGTTCACTTCCGCGCCCAGGTCGAAGTGGCCATTATCGAAGGAGCCATCTGGCCTGCCACCGCCGACGACAAAGTGCAGCGTTGCTTGGCCTGCTACTTGCTTGCCGGCAGAGGTCTGGGCCACCTGGCGGATCGTCACGTCATAGGTGCCCTGCTTTTCGAAGACCCAGTTAGGGTGCACGTGGGTATTGGGGGCGATATTGTAGCTGCCTTCCACAGCGCCGTTCGCGCCGCGGAACCATTCATCGCCGACGATCTTGCCCAGGCCACCCTGGCTGTAGACCATCATGGTACCAGGGCCCTTCATATCGACGAGCTCCCAAGTAACATCACCTGGAATGTGTTCGCGCATGGAGGGGCTCTGGGTATTCGCACCGAGCCACGGCACGCCATCGACCTGCGTAGAACCAATCATCCAGGCTTGGCCGGCTGAAACAGGTCCAACATCTTCTGGCAGCTCGACGCCGGAATTATCGGAGAGGTAAAAAGTTGCGCCATCGGCATCGCGCCACTGCGGCGGCGAGACCGTATCGTCTTTAATCTGCGGGATAATACCCGGACGGCACTCTGGATCCGTGGACTGTCCGCCGCTTGCAGCGTTGCCGCCTTGGCCACCCTCGGAATTGCTGTGTCCAGCGTCATTGCCGGAGTTATCTGCATCGCCAGAACCGCCCGCAGAACGGTGACCGGAGACTGCCTCTCCGCCTTCGCCTACCTGCCAGGTATAGGTGACTGCGTTACTGGTTTGGCCATTAGAGGAGGCCTGAACGGTCATCTCATAGGTACCGGCCTCACTAAAGGCCCAGTTGACGTGGCGGTGTGCAGGACTCGGCTGGTTAATAACCTCGCCGCTGGTCAGCTCCATCGAATCGGAATTGGTCACGGCACCGACGTTGCCGAACCCAGAGGTTTCAAAGACATAGACTGAGCCCGGCCCAGAGATATTGGTGAATTCGAAGTCAACGTTGGTGAATCCGCCATCGCGTGCCGGCTGAGTATCCCAGCCCGGCCAGATGATATTTGGGTCTTGAGTTTGGGGCAGGAAGTAGGTCGATTCTCCAATCTCGGGAACGGCCTCGGTGGCATCGGACCATGCCGATTCCACGACCTGGAGCAGCACGTCATCGCCAGGGCGCTGGACGTGCGAGCCGGTGACATCTTCCTGCATGGATAGGTGTAGCTGGCCATCAGGTGCCGTGACGTAGAACGCGTCGATATGTCCGGAATCAAAGACCTCATCGAAGGCCAAGGCCGGTGTGACCGGAACGAAAAACGCGATGAGGGCGGTAATCACCGCCGCGATGATGCGGCTGCCAGGCCGGTGAGCTCTGGTGCGCGAAATGGTGTTGGTATCCATGGTTGAATTTCCTTTAAAGCGCCAGGGGGTCCCCTGAGCTGTGGATTAGTAGTTAGATGCGCCAGCCAAAGCGCTCACGAATGAGATCTTGGTTGTCGCGGAAGAAGTTGTAGAAGGCCTTGAAGGTGATGCCAAGAACCGCAGGCAAGACCAGAGCCCAAGGATTAAACGATGGCCCCGCAGGAGTAGACGGCTTAGATGGCTCGGACGGCTTCGAAGGCTTAGACGGTTTCGAGGGCTTGGATGGCTTTGCCGAGTCCGAAGGCTTTTCGGACGGCGTCTCGGAAGGCTTTTCCGATGGGGCATCGGATGGCGCAGCCGTAGAACAGGACTTCACCGCGTCATCACCAATGGCAAAAGTCAACGTCTGTGGCTTGGATGCAAGTTCTTTGCCGTCGGTAGTAGTTGCCGTATAGGTTGCCTCAAACGTGTAGATGCCCGGCTTAGTAAAAGCCCAGTGGGTATGCCTATGCGATGCGAAGGTGGTCTCGATCGTGTGATCGTCTTCGGCGGAATTGGCAAGGACGTCGTATCCAACGCCCCTGGTTTTATCGATATATACGCCCCACTCTGCGCCCTCTGGCGTGTGCTTGGGCTTGAGGTTCAAATTGACTTTGCCATCTTTCATCTTGGAGTAATCCAATTTTTCGGTGTTATACCCCGGCCAGATGATGGCTTGGTTCTGCGTCTGCGGCAGGTGGTAGAAACGGTCACCGATGTTGCCAAGGAAATCGAACTCCTTATCACCCAGCTGTCGGGAGCGGGGAGTAAGCGCGTTTTTGTGCACGCCAAGTACGACGTCATCCAACGAGCGGTCTACCGAGTTCTTATCAATTTGTCCTGTGTCATCGCGTAGGACGGTGCGGAAACCATCGTCAGTAGGCAGTGCCTTGATATCGACGTGCCCGCGGTCAAGTACCTGCTTTTCGCTGCAGCGCTGAGCTTCCTCGTCCTGTGGCGGTTGAGATGGTGCAGGCGTATCGCCGGGTGCGGGTGAATCGCCGGACCCAGGTTTTTCGCCTGGGGTAGCGGCGTTGTCATCCGCGCTGGTAGAAAGCTCGCCTGTCGCTTCGTAGTTTTCGCCGAATTCGAAGGGCTCAGCTAGCACCGTGCTGCCATGTCCTGCCTTGACAGTGGAGTGCGGGAAGACGTTTACTTTGGCAATCGTGTTCTTAAAGAGTTCGCCATTGGTAAAAGTTGCCTCTCCGTGCCCGTTGGTAATTGGGGCTTCCACTGGTGCCGTGGGTTCCGCGTCGTTCTTGTCGTCATAGAGACCACCAGTCATCACGCCGCTGAAGTTATTGTCCTCCATGTCGATGATGATTTTGGTTCCTTCTTCGCCCTGTTTGCGCATCCGCACCGTATAGCCGGTTTCTTGCAGCGTTACCTCTTCGGTGGGGGCCAGCTGGCGCGGATTTTCGGCTTCTTCCCATGCCTCTGCGGCATCAGAAGAGTCGGTGTGGACAGAAGAGCCTGGGGTAAATTCCACCTGCTGCGAGATCCAGCGCGGCGCATCGCCTTCTGGGGTAAATACCGCCTGGATATTAGACGAGTCTAGGCCCATGTACTCATCCCACTCGGCGTGGCCGTCGGCGACAGGCAGATCGGTGAGGAAGTAGCCATCGATAAGCAGCGTAAGCGTGCCGGATGCCTTATTTTCCGCATCGAAGGAAATGGTGGTGAGCTTATCGTCACCGTCCTTTTCCGGGTTCTGCTTTTTGTCCATGCTCAGGCTGTAACCAGCAGCGGCGGCATCGCCGGAGGAGGAGCTATCGAAGCGTTCCTTGAGGCTTGGGGTCTTGTCATCCTTTGGCTTTTGCCCGCCCACTTGGTAGCTGGTGGTTTGCGGCTCACTAGCCACGAGCTGCCCATCCGCCGTGCGAGCGGTGGTGCGATAGGTCAATCGATAACGGCCGGGCTTGGTAAAGAGAGTGGCGTTATGGGTATGGGTACCGGCATTGAGGTATGTAGAGTGCGGTGAGTCTTGGAAGGAGCCCAGCATGCGATGGAGCTCGGCGCCGTCTTTATCGTCCTTGTTGGTAAAAAGCTCCACGTCGCCTGGGCCATCCACGCTTAAGAGGTCGAGGAAGGCGATGTTATCGCGGAAATCTTTCACGGGAAGCCCAGTGTCTGCGCCGAAACCGATCCAGATGGGTTCTTGATTGGCGGAGGCTTGGTACGGAGCCGTGTAGTAGGTGGTGCCTGTAGGACCGATGTAGTCCTGCGTGCCGTTTTCTGGCAGGGAATACATAAAGTTCTGGCGGCGCTTACCGTCCTCGTCTTCGCGGTTATAGCCTTTGCCTATCCAGGCAACTGTGTCATCGATAAGCGGAGTTTGGCCGGAAAATTCGGATCGCAGTAGGAAGTTGTCTCCTTCCCAAAAGCTCTTGGGGGAATCGACGTGGGTTTGGGTTGCGATGTGTTTGCCATCGTCGGGGCCGGCGTAGGCGGTAGCCGGGGCAATCAGCGCGATCGTGCTGAATGCGGCCATGAAGCGAATACGAGGAGAAGCCACCAGCGCGTTACCTTTCTGCAGTTGTCAGTAGTTCACCTCGAAACTATAGAAAATGATTCCCATTACTGGATAATCTTTTGGAAACCGTTCCCGTTTACCTGTGTGTTTATAATGAAACTCGTTATCATCTACCCCTTTTTGCGTGTAATACAGTACATGGGGGCGCACTTTTGGGTGGTAGGGTGAGGCGCTGGTTTGGGCTGGTGCGGACTGTGTCCTGTGACTCCACTACGATGGTGGCCATGACTGAAGTTCGCGTTAGATTTTGCCCTTCTCCCACTGGTACCCCGCACGTTGGCATGGTGCGCACGGCCCTGTTTAACTGGGCCTATGCCCGCCACACCGGCGGAAAATTGATTTTCCGCATCGAAGATACCGATGCTGCCCGTGACTCGGAAGAGTCCTATCAGGCCATCATTGATTCCTTGACCTGGCTCGGATTGGGCTGGGACGAGGGCGTCAATGTGGGTGGCCCGCATGAACCGTACCGGCAGTCCCAGCGCATGGACATTTATAAAGATGTGCTCAATAACCTTATCGATGCCGGACATGTCTACCCTGCCTACTCCACCGCGGAAGAGGTAGAAGAACGGCACAAGGCAGCCGGGCACGATCCCAAGTTGGGTTATGACAACTACGACCGCGACCTGACGCAAGAACAGATCGATGCCTTTGAGGCTGAAGGTCGCAAGCCTGTCTGGCGCCTGCGCATGCCAGACAAGGACTGGGCCTGGACCGACCTTGTGCGCGGCGAGATGTCCTTCAAATCTGAAACTCAGCCTGATTACGTGGTGGCGCGCTCCAACGGAGCTCCGCTATATACCCTGGTTAACCCGGTAGATGACGCGCTGATGCGTATTACCCACGTACTGCGCGGCGAGGATCTTCTCTCATCCACCCCGCGCCAGCTGGCCATGTATGACGTACTGAAGGAAATTGGCATCGCGGAATTTACCCCGGAGTTTGGTCACCTTCCCTTCGTGATGGGCGAGGGGAAGAAGAAGCTGTCCAAACGTGACCCGCAGTCTAACCTCTTCAATCACCGCGATAACGGCATCATCCCAGAAGGCATGCTCAACTACTTGTCGCTGTTGGGCTGGTCCCTGTCGGCGGATAAGGACATCTTCAGCATGGATGAGCTGATTGAGAACTTCGATGTCAATGATGTTCTGGGTAACCCCGCTCGCTTTGACCAGAAGAAGCTCGAGGCCATCAACGCCGATCATATTCGACTGCTCGAGCCCGAGGAGTTTGCTTTCCGCCTGCGCAATTACCTGACGGAGTACACGGACTTCCCGGCCGATTATGACGGCGAGAAATTCGCCTTCGCTGCGGACTTGGTGCAAACGCGCATTAAGACGCTTGCCGATGCCTATGGGCTACTCAGCTTCCTCATCACGCCCGATGCTGAGCTCAGCCTGAATGAAAAAGCGGCCAAGAAGAACCTGAAGGACGATGCCGTCCAACCCCTCGAGGTGGGCATTGACACCCTTGAGGCGGTAGAGGAGTGGAAGACTGACGCTATTGAAACCGCGCTATCCAAGGCGCTCATTGAGGACCTAGAGCTAAAGCCACGCAAGGCCTACGGCGCGCTGCGCGTAGCCATTTCCGGCGCCCAGGTTTCGCCACCGCTCTTTGAGTCCATGGAACTTCTGGGCAAAGAGTCCACCTTGGCGCGCCTGCGTGCTGCCCGCGAGGTAACTCCGTACGTTCCGGCCTCCGAGTAATACCGGAACCATCAGGAGCCTGACGGGGAAAGCCCGTTACAGCGGCGGATGAACATCGAACTACACAGATGTCATCCGCCGCTTTATTTTAGCTCAAGAAAAGCGCCTAAAAATGCGAGTTGCGCTGGCGATTTGGCGCATTGGGCAACGATCATTATAGTTATAACACGTTGCAGCGAGCAAGGGAGCGCAGCCGATAAGGATGCGATTCCGAGCGAGTGAGCAAATGGCCTATGGTGTAATTGGCAACACAGCGGTTTCTGGTACCGCCATTCTAGGTTCGAGTCCTGGTAGGCCAGCAGTGAAAATGCTTTTAAAGCAGGCTCACTAGTTCTATGCCCCGTTCGTCTAGAGGCCTAGGACGCCGGCCTCTCACGCCGGTAACACGGGTTCGAATCCCGTACGGGGTACAAATAAAAAGATTCCTCCAGCCACTGCGGTTGGAGGAATTTTCCGTATGTGCGCTTGCGGCTTAATCGGGACCAAAGTGGGTCTTAACTGGGGGATTTACCGGCACGAATCCCCGTACTATCTGCTGATTTGTATTGTGTTTACCCATCGTTTACTGTTTAACGAGTCCGCAGCAAGCAAGCTTTAAGCAGCACAGCTTTTGCTTCGCCTGCCACGTGCGAACGAGCCCCGTTCGTCTAGCGGCCTAGGACGCCGGCCTCTCACGCCGGTAACACGGGTTCAAATCCCGTACGGGGTACATACTAATGGCTGCGAGCTTTAACGCTCGCAGCCTTTTCTTGTGGCATTTTCTTTCTGCGCTTCTCGGGGCTAGAGAATTAGATTAAGCGGCGTTTAAACGGCTCTCGCTGCGCCGCATTGGGAAAAGTGCGGCGCAGCGAGGGAGGCATCGGAAAGCGCCTGCTGTAGCTGCAGCCCGCCCTTTGCGCTCACGGGGTCAACGGGAATGGGGCTGGGTTGTGCTCCCCGTGAGCGCCAAGGGAAGGGGGGATGGGCCTGTCACTACAAAAAGAACGCCCAGAGAGCCTCTCAGGCTGCACTGGGCGTTGTTTGAAGGTGGGGAAGGCTATGCCATGACCTTCGTCTTCTTAATCGCCTTCTGGAGGCGCTTGTGATAGTTATCCATGGCGGGGCGCAAGAACAGGCCGAGGATAAGCGCCGGGATGGCGAAGAGGAGGAGCATGCCGAGCTCTCGGAGGATGTCGGCCTCATAAATGCCGGCGATGGCGCTGCGGAACGCGTCGATGCCGTAGGTGGCCGGCAGCCACGGACTGACATTTTGGAACCACTCCGGAAGAAGCGGCAGGGGATAGGCGCCGCCAGAACCGGAGACTTGGATAACCAAGAGCAGAACCGCGAGGGCCTTGCCCGCGCTATCGAATGTGATAACCAGTGAATATATTATCAACATAAACACCAGTGAGATTATCCACGAGGCAAAGAGCATCATGAATGGGTGCTCGGGCTCGATCTCCACGAAGAAAATCAGGCTGAGGACGGCGAAGGTGGCTTGGGCGATGCCGATGAGACCAAAGGTAAGGAAGCGGCCCAAGAAGACTTGGTTCCTAGTGAAGTGATCCTTCTTGTCGAGCTCTTCGTTCTTCTTCAAGTACTTGCGCTCGGCGTTGGTGTGCACCAGCACGCAGGCGAGCAGGGCGCCTACCCACAGCGAAAGCGTGAGGTAGAACGGCGTCATACCAACACCGAAAGAAGCAACATCGTAGATGGGCTGGCGGTCCACATTGACCGGCGAAGCGATCCGAGAGGCCAGAAGCTCGGGGTCATCGCCAATGAGATCGGCGAGCTGACTTAGGTCACCGCCGTCGCGGATCTCATCGATCTTTTGGCTGAGTTCGCCAAAGCGACCCGCCTGATGCTGCAAGGTACCGGATAGACTTGCGGTTAGATCGCGCGCCCGCACGAGGGCATCGTTGTCATTAGAGATGGTATTGCGGATGCCTGCGATATCGTGCTTGACCGCATCAACATCGTTGGCAACCGTGCCCACGCTATCTCCCAGAGCCGCTAGTTGTGGCTTCAGATTGGAGTTATAGGAGTTGCGGGCGTTTTCGACTGCCTGCTTGGCGCTGGCAATCGCAGCTTGCGTTTGTTGCTTGGACTCCTGGGAATTCCCGCCGTTTTCGATGTTATCGGCCGTAGAAGTCAAAGAATCGTGCAACGCATTGCTCTGGGCGATGCTGGCATCCAGCTGCCCCATCACGGCCGCATAACCTGCCGCTACAGGGCCTGGAAGATCGACCTTATCGGCTTCCTTCTGGATACTGTCCTTTACGCCCTGGAAGGCTGCGGTCTGCTGTCCCACGCGGTCCGCGGCAGTGCGGAAGGTTTGGGCGGTCTGCGCGGAGGTGGCGCTAGCATTGTTCAGCAATTCCTCGATTTGTGAGGATAGGACCTCGTAGCTCTGCGTCGTCGCGGCAAGGGACGCATCCAAGGAACCAGTGGACTCATCCAGCGTGGACTTTAGGATATCGATGGGTGACTCGCCGTTGTCATTGGTCGTGCTGGAAGCCTGGTTTCCCGCTTCATTCAGGATACTATTGGCTGCCTGGGTGAGCGGAATGGTGGAATCTACCAGGTTACTCAGCGCCATGACCGTGCCAGAGGCTGCATCGAGGCGCGACTGTACGGTATTGACTCGGTTGTGAACGTTATTGAGCGCGGCCTGGGTATCGCCCTCATCAAGGTACTGGTCCAGCGAGGAAATGACGCCAAGGCCCACATTGGACACAACGCGGGTGAAGGACTCGTCGATCTTCTCAATCACACCGGTAGCGCTGCGTTGAGTAATCGTGGTCGACAGCGCGTTCTTCTTCTCATTGGTATAGAGATTAAGTTTGCTTGGCTCGGTGCCTTCCACGTAGAAGGTGAGGAGGTTGGAGCTGAAATCCTTGGGCAAGACGATGCCAGCGTAGTACTCACCGGACTTGGTGCCCTCTACGGCATCATCGCTATTGGTAAGAACCCAGTTGATTTCGTCGTTGCGGCTGAGCTGGGATAAAACTTCATCGCCTAAATTGAGCTTGAGCGAAGCAAGGTCGCTTTGGTGACCCTCATCCTCACTGGCGACGGCGATTTTGAGTTGTTTGGTATTGGCAAATGGGTCCCAGCTGGCGAGCACGTTAAAGGTGGTAAATAGCAGCGGGATAATGGCGAGGCCGAAAATGATGACGGCGGTCATTACGTTGCCACGGATGGCCTTGAGGTCATCGCGGAGAATGGTCAGGATATTGTTCATGACTTATCTCCCTTTCCGGATTCTTCGCCGTCGACGGCGGGCTTATCTGTGGTATCGCCCTGCGATTGTGGGGTAGAAGATATTTCCGCGTGCTTATCTGACTGGACATCTTCTAGCCGATACTGATTGGGGTTTTGGCGTTGATGCTCTAGGTGCTGCTGGATTTCTTCATCGCTGAGATCCGCCAGGCGGTTATCGTGCGCAATACTTTGTTTTACGTATTCCAGCGAACAAATGACCGCGACCGCAATCAGCGCAACGAGGCACGCAATGCCGAAAAGGATCGCCTTCTGGTCCGGCATGAATCGGGAGCAAATCACGAGCGCGAGCACCAAGGCTACTCCGATGGCGATCGTGAGCTTCATCAACTGAGAATAATTCTTCCGAGCGGTCATCCACTTGGTATCCAAGCTCTTTTGGTATCCCTCGCGGTCCGCGGAGGCATACAGAAGATCGGTGAAGCGGTAGCGGCTGCCAATCAGGTGGACCTGCTCGTTGATAACGAGCCCGCCCTTGGCCAGCTCGTCATTGACCAGCATGGTGACGTTGGACAACCCGCGCCTTAAGAGAGTGCCCACGAGGTAGGCAACAACCGCCATGCCAGTCAGCGCGGCGATATCGCGGATGTAATGGGTGCCGTAGAATCCGCCCACCGTCTCGCGCATGGCATCGATGCCGTAAGTAAAGGGCAAGAAGGGATGGACGGCGCGGAAGAAGTCCGGCGTCATCTCGATGGGGTACAGGCCCGATGCCCCGGGAATCTGAATGAAGGCCAAGACCACCGCTATGCCGCGGCCCACGTGGCCGAATGTTGAGACGAGGCCATAGGTAATGCTGAGGTAGCACAGGCTGATAAATACAGAGGTAAGGACATAAGCGGTGGCGCTGACGTGCTCAACGCCGATGACTAAGTTACCGATGGAAACGATAAGTGCCTGCGCAATGGCGAAAAAGCCGAGGAGCAAGAAGCGCGAGAAGTACGCCTTATTGATGGTTAGATCCCGGCGGCCCTGCGGGTCAACCTCGGCGCGGAAAATGATCAGGAGCATGAAGGCACCGATCCACAGCGTGAGGTTGATAAACAGCGAGGACATGCCGGAGCCGTAGTGCGTGACAGGGAATACTGCATGGCTTTCCATCTCTGCGGGCGAGGAGAGGAAGGAAGACACGTGGTCTGTATCAAGACCGTTGACGGACTTCAGCACGGTGTTGTTATTGGCTGTGTTGCTCAAGGCAATAACATCGGTGCGTGCGGAACGAAGACCTTCCTCAACGCGATCCAGATCAACCGAGAAGCGCTTTACCACTTCTTGGGCGTGGGTCAACTGCCCGTCGACGCCCCCGAGAAGCCCGTCCGTTTGCCCAACCAGAGCCTTTTGGCTGTTGAGGGAGGCAGATAGGCGCCCAGCAGTAGCGGAGACATTAGAAAGTGCAGAATTCAGCTTAGGTAGGCCGTTGGCCACGTCATCGCGCAGTCCGTGGGAATCATCGCGGGCCTGGGAGGCCATGGAATTGAGCAATTCCGAGGTCTTATTCAGCGAATCAAGGGTGGCGTTGGTATCGCTATTAAGGGAATCCAGCTCTCCTAATACCGCGCGGTTTTGATTGTTGCGGTCACGCAGATCAGAAACCGACTGGTTGATCTGCTGCGATATCTCTGGGGGAAGGGCTGGCAGGGCAGCGACACCGGCTAATTGGTCGATGGCTTTATCAGCCTGACCAAGGATGCCTTGGGCGCCGTCGGTGGCGGCATCGACGCGGTTGAGAGCGCCGTTTAACCGGCCGGTGACAGAACCGATATTGGCATTGGCGTTTGCGGTGCCATCGGCAAGCGCAGTCGTGCCTTGGATATAGGCGGCGGTGGCATCGTCGGCGAAGGAAGTAACTTCCTTTTGCACCTCGTCGGTCAAGGAGGTGACCTGATTTAAGGCCTGCTGCGCGTCATCAATCGTGGTCTGCACGGAGCCTAGCGCCGTGCGCGCCTGTGCGATGGTGGGACGAGCATCATCGATAGTGGCGTTGACATCCGCCAAGGAATTGCGCGAATTAGCCACAGTATCGGCGGTCTCTGAGAAGGAATTCGCGGTATTGCCCGCGGTGCTATTGATCCTATCGCTGAGGTCGCCGCCAGAGTTTCTCAACTCGGTGGAAACCGATTTCGCGACGTTTTCATTAAAGGTTGCGCTAATCGTGGTTTCGAGGGTAGAAGAACCAGTGTCAGTGACCTTGGGGGCGATGGCATTGATTTTTTCATTGACCTGATACTCCAAGGTGGGCTGAGAGTACGTGCCTTGGAACAGGCTGACAAAGTCGGAAGAAAAATCCTCCGGCACGATGATGGATGCAAAAACATCGCCGGATTTCACGGCGTGCTCGGCTTCGCCGCGGTCCATAAACTGCCAGCCGAGCTTGTCGTTGTTGTGCAGCTTTTCCATCATCTGCCCGCCGACGTCAATATCGCCGGTGAGATCTGACGAGGCACCCTTGTCCTCGTTCACCACGGCTACCTTGAGGTGCTCGGTATTGCCGTAAGGATCCCAAAAACCGGAGACGTTGACCCAAGAATATAAGGCAGGGGTAACCATCAATCCGATGAGAATTACCCAGACTTGCGGCGTCCGCCACAGGCGGACGAAGTCTTGGAGAAAAAGCTTCCAACTAGTAATCACTCGAAAGACCGTAGCACCGAAACGGTGTTAACTAATAGTCAAGCAGGCAGTTTCCGTGAAATTGACAGCTTCGTCACCCCTGGGCCATCGCGCACCGCACAGGAATGTGGCTAGGGTTAATAAAAGGTTAACTCACGCCGGTCCATTGCATAGAAAAGCGCCGCGATAATCTATGCATCATAGCGGTGGATTATCGCGGCGTTAGGGCGCTGCAGGGCGCTTACTGGCGAGGCTTAGTGCTCGTCGTAGTGGTCACCGTGAGCGGCGTGGCGGTGACCGTCGTGGATGTAGTCAACGTGGTCGCCGTGAGGGACAGCAACGTGGCCGCAACCCTCGCCGTGGGTGTGGTCGCTGTGCGTTTCGGCCTCAATGTGCTCGTTGGTCTCGCACTCGTCCCAGTGGCCTTCGTGCTCGCGGTGGATGTGGCCATCGTGTACGAAGTCGGTGTGATCCTCGTGCGGGAAAGCGACGTGGCCGCAGCCTTCGCCGTGGGTGTGCTCGTGTTCAGTGTGGGTAGCGTGAGTCATAATCATGAATCCTTTCTGTGCCTTAGGTCAAGGAGTGACCTTCTCGTTTTCACTCTGTTTTCATTAAATCATGTTTTCAGTTCGGTTTCAATAGCGTGCCGGAAATTTTCGATATTTTTCAATAGGCCACGGCGGGGTTGGGTATACAGGGGTAAGACGCGATTAAAGCCCTGAGCCGGTGGGAGGTCCAGGGCATTGGTGGGGGGGTTGGGGAAGCTAGAGCAGCTCTGAAAGTTCTTGGGCGGCGGAGGTGAGCAGGTGGGCGTATTTCTTGGCGGGCGAGGGGCGGAACCGCTCAGCGGAACCGGAGATGGATAACGCTGCGCGAAAAACGCCGGAAGAATCGAAGACGGGAGCGGAAATGGAGGCTAGGCCCGCTTCGCGTTCTTCGATGGATTCTGCATAGCCTTGGCGGCGGGCGGCTTCTACATCGGCGGAGCTGAATTGCGCGGCGTCGAGGGGGAAGTCTACGAAGCCGGCGATGATGCGTGCTGCAGAGCCGGAGGTTAGTGGTAGCTGTCTCCCCACCGGAACCACGTTGTGTAGGCCGGACTTGGGTTCGCGGGTGGCAATGCAGGTGCGGGTGGTTCCCGTGAATTCATAGAGCTGAATGGACTCACCGGTACGGTTGAGGAGTTGGTCCATGATGGGGCCTGCGACTTCTAAGATGTGATCGCGGTTGCCGGGAAGCGCGGGACCGGCCTTCCACTTTCCTTCAGGGGTACGCACGAGGATGCGGTGTGCCTCTAACGCGGTGGCTAGCCTGTGTGTCGTTGCTCGAGGTAGTCCCGTGGTTTCACATAACTCATTAAGGGTCGATGGATGGTTTGCCGCGGCCATCATGATGGCCATTGCACGATCTAGTACCTTAATGCCGGAAACTGCGCTATACTCTCCCATATAATGAAATCTACGTCCCAAATTATGAGATTTCAAGTGTGGAGTGATGTTTATGAACCAGAAGCTGACCTTGGCAGAAAAAGTATGGCGTGACCACGTTGTCCAGCAGGGCGACGCGGGCGCACCAGACCTTATCTATATTGACTTTCAACTTTTGCACGAAGTTACGAGCCCGCAGGCCTTCGATGGGCTGCGCTTGCAAGGTCGCACAATGCGACACCCAGAATTGCACCTGGCCACCGAGGACCACAACGTGCCGACGGAGGGTATTAAATCCGGCAACCTCTTAGAGATTAAAGATGAGGTATCGCGCACCCAGGTTTCTACCCTGCGCAAGAACTGCGAAGAATTTGGCGTGCGGTTGCACTCAATGGGTGATGAGCAGCAAGGCATCGTGCACACCGTTGGCCCACAGCTGGGCATTACCCAGCCCGGCATGACTATTGTGTGCGGCGATTCGCATACCTCGACCCACGGTGCATTCGGCTCCATTGCCATGGGCATTGGTACCTCGGAGGTAGAGCACGTCATGGCCACCCAGACGCTATCTTTGAAGCCATTTAAGACGATGGCCATCGAAGTCACCGGCGAATTGCAGGAAGGCGTCTCCGCAAAGGACCTTATTCTGGCCATCATCGCCAAGATTGGCACCGGCGGCGGCCAGGGCTACATCATCGAATATCGCGGTGAAGCTATCCGCAAGATGTCCATGGAAGCCCGCATGACCATCTGCAATATGTCCATCGAGGCCGGTGCGCGTGCCGGTATGGTCGCACCCGATGAAACGACGTTTGAGTACGTCAAGGGTCGCGAGTTCGCCCCAAAGGGCGCCGACTGGGATAAAGCAGTGGATTACTGGAAGACGCTGCCTACTGACGATGGCGCCGAATTCGATCGCGTCGTAGAAATCGACGGATCAGCCCTGACACCATTCGTCACGTGGGGAACGAACCCGGGCCAAGGCTTGCCGCTGGGCGAAACCGTACCGGATCCGGAAGACTGCGGCGATGATAATTCCAAGGCCACGGTGAAAAAAGCCTTGGAGTACATGGACCTGCAACCAGGAACCCCACTGCGCGATATCAAGATCGACACCGTCTTCGTAGGATCGTGCACCAATGCCCGCATCGAGGACCTGCGCGCCGCAGCTGAGGTGGTCAAGGGCCGCACCATCGACGCCAATACGCGCATGATCGTGGTTCCTTCCTCCGCGGTGGTCAAGGCTGATGCAGAAAAGGAGGGCCTTGACCAGATTTTCCAGGAATTCGGTGCAGAGTGGCGCACGGCGGGTTGTTCCATGTGCCTGGGCATGAACCCTGACCAACTGAAGCCAGGGGAGCGGTCTGCGTCCACATCTAACCGTAACTTTGAAGGCCGACAGGGCCCTGGTGGGCGAACCCACCTCGTTTCCCCACAGGTTGCCGCCGCTACCGCCGTCACTGGATACCTGTCCAGCCCGGCTGACCTGAAATAAGCACGCGAGAAAGGTTGAAATAATGGAGAAATTTATCACCCATACCGGCACGGGAGTCCCGCTGCGGGCGTCCAACGTGGATACGGACCAAATCATTCCCGCGCGCTACCTCAAATCGGTCAAGCGCACAGGCTTTGCGGAAGGCCTGTTTTCCAACTGGCGCTCTGATTCCACCTTCGTACTTAACCAAGAGCAGTTCAAAGAAGGCTCCGTCCTCTTTGCCGGCCGCGACTTCGGTACCGGTTCCTCCCGAGAGCACGCAGTTTGGGCCTTGCGCGAATACGGCTTCAAGGCTGTCTTCTCCTCCCGCTTTGCGGATATCTTCCGCGGCAACTCAGGAAAGTCTGGTCTGCTTACTGGGCTGATGGAACAAGAAGACATCGAGCTTATTTGGAAGCAGTTGGAAGCCGGGGAAACCCAAGTCACGGTCGATCTGGAGGCGCGCACCGTCCAGGTTGGTGAAAACACCTACTCATTCGATATCGATGACTACACGCGCTGGCGCCTGATGGAAGGCCTCGATGACATCGGCATCACCTTGCGCAATGAAGAGGCCATCACGAGTTTCGAGAACTCTCGCGCCAGCTTCAAGCCCGCGGTGCACGCGGAATAATCCAGCAGGTGCGCCCCACACTTTGGCGGGGGCGCACACCACCGCACCCGTGAACTGGGGTAGCGGTGGGGCAATGGACGAGTGACAAATATCAGCGGCGAAAGCGTAAAGCCGGGTTTATCCATTATGCTCTGAGGTATGACTTCGCCTTATTCTGGGTCACGCGACCATGATGGATACAATCACTACTCCCAACAGCCCTACTCAGGTGGGCAACCAGGGAATTTTAGTGAGCCATCCGCTACAGGCGGCATCGATGCCGTCAGCATTTTTGGCGATAGTTTTCGCTATTTCGGCCGCAATTGGGCGCAGTGGCTTTTTGCCCCACTCGTGCAGATGGTCGTCCTTTTTGTTGCATACCTCATCATCGCCGTAGTCTTTGCCGCCGGTGGCGGCTCCATTTCCATCGAGGCGGCGACCGAGGGAGCCGCCTTGGACGGTTCCCTCGGCGTACTGGGCCTGCTATTACTCGCCCTCGCGGTAGTAGCTTTGTTAATTGTCTGTCTGTGGGCAACTGCAATCTGGTGCCAAGCCGCTAATAAGCAGGTCAATGGCCAGGATTTGATGTTCGGGGATTTCTTCACGTTCAAAGGCATGGGCGGCATCATGCTGGCTTACCTCGTCACCAGCGTGGTCATCGGCATCGGCTTCGTTCTGCTGGTAATTCCCGGACTTTTCGCCCTGTTCTTCTGGTGGTGGGTCCCAGCCGTCAAGGCAGCACGCCCTGATTTAGGCCTAGGGGCCTGCTTTAAGCTTTCCACGGAGATCGCAAAGAGGAACATCGGTACCACCTTGCTGGTCGGTATCGCGCTCATCATTCTCCACATGGCGCTAGGCTCAACCGTGGTGGGCTTCGTCGTGCTGCCGGGGCTCATGGCCTTAGCCCCTATCCTTTTCGTGCGCCGCAATCTCGGCATGCGCGGCTAAGGGCTAGGGGCTCGCGCGGCTCAAGCTATCTAGCGCACCGGCAGGGGGCTGGGAAGATAATCGGCGCCGGTTAATTCACCGTTATTGAAGGACAAGACCCACACCGAGGCCTTTTTAAACTTCAATTCGTCCTGCGGCTTCTTGAGGAATTGCGGCGCTAAATCCTCGATGATGCCGGGGATGGTTTGTCCTTGGCTGATAATGACCGGCACCCCGCCGTCTTCTACAACGCGGCGGAAAGCCTTCTTGGCGGCCGCCGGGTTCTTTTCCCACGCCTCGTCGCCAAAGTCTTTATTAATGGCAATGTCTTTACCCAGTTCATCGGCAAGCGGCGCGGCGGTTTGCTGGCACCGATGCGGGCGAGCGGAATAGATCGCGGTGGGATGGAAGGCTGCCAGCATGGGCACGAGCATTTCTGCTTGGCGGCGGCCCTTCTTATCCAAAGGCCGCAGGTTGTCATCGCCCTCCCACTTCTTTCGGTCATGGGCGTGGGCGTGGCGCACATACAATACCCGCGTTGTGGGGGCCAACTGCAAACGCTTTTGTGCCTTGGCGACGACGTCGGCGTCAACGTCATAAGACAAAAGCTGTTGTGCCTGGTCAATGGGAACCCAGCGCAGCTCATCGGTCTCATCATTGGGCGTGTACGTGCCGCTGAGGTAGAACGCCGCCCAGTAATAGACCACCTTGGTGCGCCCCTGCACGGGGTAGGTGACCTTGCCAATCAACTTGCCCAAGCGCACGTGAAACCCAGTTTCTTCCTCGATCTCCCGCGCCGCGGTAGTAGGCAGCGATTCGCCCGGGTCCACCTTTCCCTTGGGCAGGGACCAATCGTCATAATGCGGGCGGTGGATGAGTGCGATTTCAGGGTTCGCGGCGTCGCCGCGCCAAACTACCGCGCCGGCGGCAAGGGTAGTGCGGGGAAATTCTTTGGCGGGATCCACCGGAATTTCTTGGTGCCGGCCGGAAATGAATTTTTCGGACTTTTTATCTTTATCGGTCTCGTGCATCTTCTTCGCGCTCGGCATAGCTTTTCGTGCCTTTCTTCGGTGAGTTAAAAATCGGCATTAACCTCATGATCATTGTTCCACGCGGGAGATCCCTGCCGCATCCTTGCCACGCCCAGAGTGAAAAATGCCTTAAGGTGGAAATAATAGGAAAAACGTTTGGAGGAAGCCATGGTAAATGTAGCGGTGATGGGTGCCGGTTCCTGGGGCACCACCCTGGCCAAGGTATTCGCGGACGCAGGAAATGATGTCACCCTGTGGGCGCGACGGACCGAATTGGCGGACGCGATCAATAAAACGCACACCAACCCGGATTATTTGCCGGATATTCACCTTCCCGCGGCGCTGCGCGCCACACACGACGAAGCAGAGGCGCTTTCCGGCGCGGATATCGTGGTCTTCGGCGTGCCATCGCAGTCTCTGCGCGTCAACGTGGAACGGTGGGCGCCCGCATTGCCTGAGGATTCCACGCTGGTTTCCATTTCCAAGGGCGTAGAGACCAGCACGCTAAAGCGCATGAGTGAAGTCATCGTGGACGCGGCAGGCGTGGACCCACAGCGAGTAGCGGTGCTTTCTGGACCCAACCTGGCTAAAGAAGTAGCGCAGGGGCAGGTTGCGGCTACGGTCATCGCCTGCACTGACGAAGAGCGCGCCAAGGCAGTACAGGCGGCCATCGCCGCACCCTACTTGCGGCCCTACACAAATACCGATGTCATCGGCGCTGAAATCGGTGGTGCTTGCAAAAACGTCATCGCCTTGGCCTGCGGCATGGCCTCAGGCAAGGGGCTGGGCAATAACACCATGGCCACGATGATCACCCGCGGCCTAGCGGAAATTACCCGCCTTGGCACGGCATTGGGCGCGGAGCCTTTCACTTTTTCCGGCTTGGCGGGTTTGGGCGATTTGGTGGCCACGTGTAACTCCACGCTCTCGCGCAATAGAACCTTCGGTTATCGCCTCGGTCAAGGTGGTAGCCTTGAAGAAGCGAAGGCGGCCACCAATGGCCAAGTGGCAGAGGGTGTGTTTTCTTCGGATTCCATCTTCCGCTTGGCCCAGCAGGCTGGGGTAGAGATGCCCATTACGGAAGCCGTCTACGGTGTGTGCCATCAGGGAATGGCGGTAGACGATATGATTATCGCCCTTATGGGTCGCTCCAAGAAGTCGGAGTAGCAGAAAGGTAAAATTATCGCCCATGACTGAAAAGACCCGCGTGGCCGTCCTTTACGGTGGCCGCAGTACCGAGCACTCCGTGTCCTGCGTATCTGCAGGCGCAATTATGAAGCACCTCGATCCGGAAAAATTCGAGGTGGTGCCCATCGGCATTACGCGCGAGGGCACGTGGACGCCGGGCGATACCGAGGGGCTAGAAATCGTCGATGGCGTCATGCCTGAGGTCAAGCGCGGCACGGAATTGGCGCTTTCTGCGGATCCTTCGCGCAAGGGCGAAATCCGCACGATTAGTAATGGATCGCTGTATGCCCAGGTCGACGTTATCTTTCCTATTCTCCATGGACCTTATGGCGAAGACGGCACCATGCAGGGGCTTTTTGAGCTCTCCGGCATCCCTTATGTGGGCCCTGGTGTATTGGCGTCCTCGGTGGGAATGGACAAGGAATTTACTAAGAAGATTCTATCCGCAGCGGGCCTGCCAGTGGCACCAGAGGTTATTGTCCAAGGGCGAACGGAATTAACCGCAGAGGAAAAAGACAGCCTCGGCCTGCCGGTCTTCGTCAAACCCGCCCGCGGGGGCTCTTCAATTGGAGTATCCAAGGTGAGCGACTGGGCAGAATTCCCAGAAGCTGTACGCATTGCCCTGGAAGACGATGACAAGATTTTGGTCGAGCCAGAGATCGTCGGCCGCGAGGTGGAAGTCGGCGTCCTGCAATACCCGGATGGCGAGCTGATTGCCTCAGTGCCGGCCCTGCTCAAGGGCATAGATGATTCCGATGAGGGCTTCTATGGTTTTGAGACCAAGTACCTAGATAACGTGGTCACGGCCCAGATTCCCGCGCCTTTCCCAGAAGAACTCACGGCGCAATTGCGCGAAATGGCGATTCGGGCCTTTAGGGCGCTCAACTGCGCAGGCCTGTCCCGCGTGGATTTCTTCGTCACCGAAGAAGGCCTGTACATCAATGAGGTAAACACCCTGCCGGGATTTACGCCGATTTCCATGTACCCGCAGGTGTTGGCGGCCTCTGGCGTGGATTATCCCACGCTGCTTGAGGTCCTCATTGCCCGCGCCCAAGTCCGTACCGCGTAAAGCCCGTACCGCGTAACGTCGCGGTACGGCAGTCACGCTGGTTTTACCTTTCTGGAATGTGCTCCGCGGTGATATCGCTGAGGGCCACCAATGCTGCCTGCGCGGAATCCTGCGGGGCGTACAGCGCCAGGTAATTCTCGCGGCCTAGCGCAAACCAGGTTCCCGCAGTCGTGCCTTGCGCCAAGGTCGTATCCTCAAACCAGGCGATATCGTTGACCTGCTGGAGCTGCACGCCCGCCTCGTAGTTTTCTGGCTGGGCGACGCCACAGCGCGCGACGATATCCTCGTACCCCTCAGAGCTCCACACGTAGGTGTCCTCATCGTCTACATCGCGGCGGTGGTAGCCATCAGCAATCTCATCCGGTAATGCCTTTTCTACCGCGGCGCAGCGGTCATTTTTTGCCGGTTTCAGATTGCGCAATGGGGCAGGGTGGGTCTCCGCTGGCTTATTCTCCAAGGTGGCAACGGCCTCGTTGAGGTCCTGCGGTTTTTCGTCATTAAAGGTCGTTACTGCCACGACGGGAAAGCGCTGGGTCGAGTACCAGGTAGAGAGGTTGGAGCCAGAGGTCGCATCCTTGACCTTGAACCACTGCTCACCGTCGATATCTTGCGTGGTGGAGTAATCGGTGTACTGGAAAGGCATGGCAACACCGCAGCGCGCCGTCACCTTTTCTTGGGAACTGGCGGCCCAGGCGGCAACGCCAGCGGGGACGGGTTCTGCAATATCGGCGCGCGGTTGGCCCATGGCTTCATCGGGAAGCGCATGCACAAAGTCCGTGCATGCCTGCGAATCGGCCTCCGGGGAATCGACCGGGGAGACCGCCACGGGGGCCTTGGCCGTGTTTGTGAATACGTATTTCGCGCCGAAAAGGACCGCTAAAACCATCACTATGGACAACCCAAGTGAAATGAAGATCGCGGTGCGGTTAAATTGGGATGTCATAGGGGCTCATTTTATCGAAAGGACGCCGGTGAACTTAAGTCAGACTCTCGCAGACGTGGGGGAGCAGGCGGTGATTCGAGAAATTACCGCGGCTGCCCCCAGCAGTTTGAATGGCGATGATGCTGCTGTGCTTTTCGGGGCACCGCCTAATTCACGCACAGTGGCCTCTACCGATTTGATGGTAGATGGCCGGCACTTCTTGCGGGAATGGTCCACCCCGCGCGAAATTGGCAAGAAGGCCATCCTGCGCAACTTCGCCGATATTGAAGCCATGGGAGCGCGCCCAGTGGCGGCGCTTTTAGCCATCGCCGCACCGGGGGATACGCCGGTGAGTTTTGTCAGGGGTGTGGCCAGGGGCATCGCCGAGCATTGCTCTTTCTACAACGCTGAGCTGGTGGGCGGAGATATTACGAAATCAGACTTGCTGGTCATCAACATCACTGCCATTGGCTTTCTGGGCGGCAGCCGGGCCGCGTTGACCCTTGATGCGGCGCGCGCGGGCCAGAAGGTCGTGGCCCACGGAGCGATTGGCCACGCCGCGGCCGGCTTGTCCTTGCTGCAGCGCTTTGGCCGCGATCTGCCGGCAGAGCATGCGGATTTATACCCGCTTATTGATGCCCAATGCGCCCCGTGGCTCAGCCCCGGCCGCGGTGTTATCGCCCGCGCCGCCGAGGTTACGGCCATGACCGATAATTCCGATGGCCTCATCCAAGACTGTGGGACCATGGCGCAGCGCTCTGGTGTACACATTGATTTGGATGCTGATGCCATCCAGCCCGATCCACTCCTGCACGCCGCGGCCGCCGTCCTCGAATGCGATCCGTGGGAGTGGATCCTTGCCGGCGGCGAGGACCATACCCTGATCGGAACTACCGCAAAGCAAGCGCCTTCAGGTTTCCGGGAAATCGGCACCGTCTCGCGCGGCAGCGGCGTTACGGTGGGCGGTAAACAACCCCGTTATGCAGAAGGGTGGGCAGGATTTTAGATATGCACCCGACTTACCATCCCTCGTGGGAACCGGTTCTCGCGCCGGTGCTGGAGCAGCAGTGGCCACGTATTTCTCATGCGCTGGACAACCAGGATTACCTGCCGCCGGCAGAAGACGTGTGCAGGGCATTGCAGATGCCGCTTGACGATGTCCGCGTGCTCATCGTTGGCCAAGACCCCTATCCCACCCCGGGCCACGCGATGGGGATGGCCTTTTCCACCAAGCCGGGGGTCAAGCCCCCGAGGTCCTTGGTCAATATTTACCGCGAGCTGTATGACGATGTGGGCGTTCGCGGGCGTGAGGACGGCGATCTAAGCGCCTGGGCCGACCAGGGAGTCTTGCTCCTTAACAGGGTGCTGACCGTGGCACCGGGCCAGGCGGGTTCGCACCGGCGTATTGGCTGGGAAGAGGTGACCGAGGCCGCCATCCGCGCCCTCAACCGCACCCCGATGGTCGCGATTTTATGGGGCCGCGATGCCCAATCCTGCGAGCGCTTCCTTCCCGATGTTCCCTGCATTACCTCCCCGCACCCTTCGCCGCTTTCAGCCAGCCGCGGGTTCTTTGGCTCCCGCCCATTTTCCCGGGCAAACGCCCATTTGCGGGACCAAGGCGCGCGGGAGATAGCGTGGGACTTGTAAACTATTGCGCATGTCATATCCCAGCACGCTGGACGCTCACGGATTGCGCAATTGGGCGCACCGCGCTGTAGGCGAGCTTTCCCATCGGCGCGCCGAAATTAACGCGCTCAACGTCTTCCCAGTGCCGGATTCAGATACCGGCTCGAATATGGCGCACACCATGGAAGCCGCCGTCGCCGAGGTGGAAAAGGCCGACGGCGACATTGCGGCTGCGCTAGCCATGGGGGCCGTGCGCGGGGCACGGGGAAATTCCGGGATGGTGCTCTCGCAGGTCCTGCGCGGAGTAGCGGAGGCCACCGTGGATTCCACCATCGATGGCGCCATCTTTGCAGCTTCGCTTATGCATGCGGTAGAGCTCGTGGACCGCGCGATTGCGGAACCGGTGGAAGGAACGGTTATTACCGTACTGCGATGCGCCGCAGAAACAGCGGAAAGCACCGCGCGGCAACCTAATTCCAGTTTTCACGGCGTCGTAGCGGATACTATTTCCGCCGCCCGCACAGCGCTAGCGGAAACACCCTCGCAGCTGCCAGAGTTGCGCGCGGCTGGGGTGGTAGATGCTGGCGGTGCCGGCCTGGTCATCCTTTTAGAAACCCTCCTTGCAGAAATCGAGGGCACGACCAGCCACTCGCCCGAATCCATGCCGGAGACAGTCACCGAACTTGAGGTGGTCTTCTTTTTCGAAGGCGATAGCGCGGTACTGAAGGAGAAGATTGCTCCCTTGGGCACGAGCTTGGTCATCGCGCAGGCAGGCGAAGATAGCGCCTCCATCCACATCCATTCCACCCAGGCCGGTGCGGTCATCGAAACCGCCTTTGCCGCTGGATCGGTCAGCAACCTGCGCCTAGAGGCCCTTCCGGAAGCCCCTGCTCAGCGAGAAAACACTGACGAAGGTCATACGCGCACCGTCTACGCTGCGGCGCCCGCCGGCCCCATGGCCGAGCTTGTGCAGTCCGCCGGGGTTACGGTGGTCGAACCAGGAGAAACCATCCACGCGGCGGGCGAGGACATCGTTTTATCCAGCGGGCTAGAAGAACACGCAACTGCAGCGCATACCGTGGAGATTTCTTCCCTTGCGGCGGGGCTAGCCGCCATCTCCGTCTATGAGCCGGATAATGCGGATACCGCCGCGGTCGTAGAATCCATGCGTGATGCGGCGCAGTCGATGCGGGTGGCGCACCCAGCAGAAGAATCTGAATTAGCCATCGCGCAGATGTGCCGCCAGCTGCTTGCTGCGGGCGGGGAACAGGTCACGGTCATTAGCCCGCTTAACATCTCGCAAGAAGAATTGGCGGCAGAGCTCGGCGTCGATGTGGTGGCCTTGCAGGTGCCGGATATTCCCACCGAGATTGGGGTGGAATAGCGATGCTTGGCTGGCAGGATGACCGCCCTCTGACCGAGGTACTGGATAAAAAAGACGCCACGAAGATCACCAAAGCGTTGGGATATAAGACCTGCGGGGAACTCTTAGCGCACTATCCGCGCGATTACATTCGCCATAATCAAGACGTGGGGCTTGGCGATGCCGCCGAGGGCGATATCGTCACCGTCACCGGAACCGTAACGGGAATAACAACCCGCGATACGGGCAAGACGACTATCATCAACGTCCAACTCGATGGCCATATCATCGCCACGTTCTTTAACGCCATGTACGTCTTGCGCATGCTCCACCGCGGGCAGCGGGTGATGATGAGCGGGAAATTAAAATACTTCCGTCAACAGCCCCAGCTACAGCAGCCGGATTTCGTAGAAATCGATGCCTTCGGGCGCCCAGACGGGGAACTCGCCGCCTACCGCGAACAGGCGCCAGCGACGGGAAAGAAAAAGCCGCAGAAGGCAACCGGATCCCTGCGCAACCTATCCCAATTCGGCCGACTCGATAAATTATTGCTCGAGAGGGAATGGATACCGGTATACCCCGCCACGGCAAAGATCACCTCGTGGTACCTCATGGGGGCCATCCACTACGTGCTCTCGCACACCCCAACCATCCGGGAACCTTTAGATCAGCAGATGATTATCAGCCTGGACCAAGCGGTGCGCGAAATCCATGAGCCCGGCGCGGCTGGCCCACAGCGCGCGATCCAGCGCCTCAAGTACAACGAGGCGCTCTCCATTGGCTTGGTCATGGCGCTGCGCCAACGCGATGCGCACGCGCACACGGCGCCGACGATGCCCGCTATTTTGGGCGGCTTCCGCGAAGAGTTATTGACCCACCTGCCCTTTGAGCTCACGCAAGGCCAGCGCAGGGTCATCACTGAGATCGACGATGACCTGTCTGGCTCCTTACCCATGATGCGCCTGTTGCAGGGCGAGGTGGGCTCGGGAAAAACGATGGTCGCCACCTGCGCCATGCTGCAGGCCATCGATGCCGGGAGCCAAGCGGCGCTGCTTGCTCCCACCGAGGTTTTGGCTTCCCAGCACGCGGCCTCTATTGGCACGTCGGTTCCAGAAGGTGTCAAGGTTGTGCTCTTAACCGGCTCCATGCGGACCGCCGAGAAGCGCCAGGCCCTCCTGGATATCGTCTCGGGTGAGGCGAATATCGTCATCGGCACGCATGCCATCATTCAAGAATCGGTTGAGTTCTTCGATTTGGGGTTGGTGATCGTGGACGAGCAGCACCGCTTTGGCGTCGAGCAACGCGATAGCCTGCGCTCTAAGACGCGCGAGGGGATAAGTCCCCACGTCTTGGTCATGACGGCAACCCCCATCCCGCGTACCATCGCCATGACGATTTTCGGTGATCTCGCGGTATCGACGCTCGCTGAGCTGCCCGGCGGGAGAAAGCCGATCCAGTCCGCAGTGGTGGCGGAATGGCGGCCCATATGGGTGGCGCGGGCGCTCGAGCGCATCCGCGAGGAAGTGGCGCATGGCCACCAGGCCTATATCGTCTGCCCGCGCATAGAAGGCGAGGGCGGCGTGCTTGAATTGGCAGAACAGCTTGCCGCCGGCCCGTTTAAGGGACTGCGGGTAGATATCTTGCACGGCAAGATGCCGAATAAGGATGAGGTGATGACCTCATTTGCCCGGGGTGAGATCGATATCTTGGTATCGACCACGGTCATCGAGGTGGGCGTCGATGTTCCCAACGCCACGGTCATGCTCATCCGAGAGGCAGAGAATTTCGGCGTGTCCCAGCTGCACCAATTGCGCGGGCGCGTAGGGCGCGGCGGGAACGCATCGATTTGTCTGATGCATACGAAAGCGGAAGATAATTCGGCCTCGTATCGGCGCATAACCCAGATTGCCCAGACTTCATCTGGGTTTGACCTTGCGGAATTAGACCTTCGGCAACGCCACGAGGGCGATATCCTGGGTGCGGTGCAATCTGGCACGCACCGGACGCTGCGGTTGCTCAACCTTGCAGATGACCAAGATATTGTCGAGCGCACTCACGTGGATGCGTATGCAATGGTCCAGCGCAATCCCCAGTTGGCCGAAGAGCTGACGCGCAATTTGAGCCAAAGTGAGCAGGAATACTTGGAGAAAAACTAAGAGGGGATAGGCTATAGGTATGAAAATCTACGCCCCCTTCGCGGGCATCGTTCGCTGCCATGTCGACGTAGGCGAGAGAATTAACACTGGTCAAGAGCTAGCTACCGTTGAGGCGACGAAGCTGGAATCGCCCGTCGTGTCCCCAGGCCCGGGGACGATTTCTCGCATAGCGGTGGCAGACTTTAGCGATGTTATTGGCGGGGACTTAATTATGGAGATTGGAGAGGCGTAAATGACGCGGATTATTGCAGGCGAAGCGCGGGGGCGGACTATCAAAGTTCCAGCGGAGGGAACGCGCCCGACCGCTGATCGCGCAAGGGAAGGCCTGTTTTCTTCGTTGAATGCCCGTTGGGGATTCCCAGGCTCCAAGGTGCTTGACCTATTCGCTGGATCCGGCGCCTTGGGGTTGGAAGCATTAAGCCGTGGGGCAGACGAGGCAGTGCTGGTGGAGTCCAACCCTGCGGCGGTGTCCATCATCAAGCACAACATAGGCGTGGTGAAGCATCCCGGTGCTCGCGTGGAGGAAAGGAAAGTATCTACGTACCTGGCCAGCGCCCCGCGCGGCTACTTCGACATGGTTTTAGCGGATCCGCCTTATGCGTTTGACGATGTCGCCGGGCTCATCGCCGCAATAGAGCCAGCGCTGACTGATAGCGCGATGGTGGTCATCGAACGCCACGTCGAATCGCCCGAGACCGACTGGCCAGAAGGGTTTGTGCCGACGGGGCAGAAATTAAAGAAGCGTACCTTCGGCATCGCGCGTATGGATATGGCAGTCTATACCCGTCCCGGTACCGACGATGCCGATGACACCTTAGATAACTAGAGAAAGCGATATTTTATGACCACAGCCGTGTGTCCCGGGTCTTTTGATCCCATCACTCTTGGCCACGTCAATATTTTTGAGCGCGCCAGCCAGATGTTTGATGAGGTTACGGTGCTTGTTACTGGCAACCCAGAAAAGCCTTCCGGGTTATTTAGCGTGCACGAGCGCATGGACCTCATCCGCCAGAGCGTGGATTCGCGCATTAACGTGGATTATTGGTCCGGCCTGCTCGTGGACTATACCTCGCAGCACGGCGTTGACGTTTTGGTCAAGGGACTGCGTTCTTCCTTGGACTATGAATACGAACTGCCGATGGCGCAGATGAACAGGCGCTTGTCCGGCATCGATACGGTCTTTTTGCTTACCGATGAAAAGTACGGCTACATCAGCTCTTCGCTGTGCAAGCAGGTCGCGCAATTCGGCGGTGAGGTCACCGGCATGCTTCCTGATCCGGTAGTACAAGCGGTGAAGGAAAAATACCGCCGATGATATTGGCGCTGATTATTTTTTCCGTCGTTGTCGCGGGATCCACCTTGCAACGCGTCTCCGGCATGGGGCTTGGCCTTATTGGTGGGCCCATTCTTATGTTGGTGATGGGCCCGGTAGAAGGCATCTTGGTGATCAACGTCTTGGCGGCGGTCAATGCTCTGCTTACTACGGTCACTGTCCGCCGCAATGTGAGCTGGAGAATGTTCGGGCTCATCGCGCCCGTGATGATTATCGGTTCTCTGGCGGCCGCGGCGTTGATTAGCAAGATCGATACCGCAGGGCTATTGATAGTGGTGGGTGCAGCGCTTCTTATCGCCTTGGCGGTGGTGACTTACGGCGGTAAGTTCGTCCCGCCGATGGCAGGCAAAGGACCGGCCATTTCTGCGGGCATCCTTGGCGGTTTTACCAATACCCTGGCGGGAGTGGCAGGCCCGGTTATTACCGTCTACGCCCAGGCGGCCAAATGGCCGCAAGCCATGTATACGGCGACCTTGCAGCCGATTTTTGTGGTGGGTGGAATCTTTTCCGTTATCACCAAGACCGCGCTCGGTGCTGCGACATTCGATGGCCTGCCCTGGATCATTTGGCCCGCAGGCATTGCCGGAATGTTCATCGGCATCTGGCTGGGCTCGCGCATCGCGCATGTAGTCTCCAGGGATATTGCGCGAGCATTGTCGCTATCGGTAGCTAGCCTCGGCGCTCTCAGTGCGCTGATTCGTGGCGTCGTCACCTACGGTGCCTAGGGCGCGGCTGGCACCGCGCGAGGTTTACCTAAAGCAGTGAGGACAAGAACTCCTTGGTGCGCGGCTGCTGTGGATTCTCAAGCACTTCAGCCGGGGTACCGGATTCTAGGACTACGCCGCCATCCATGAAGAAGATTTTATCGGCAACCTCGCGCGCAAAACCCATCTCGTGGGTAACCACGAGCATGGTCATGCCCTGGGCCGCGAGATCCTTCATGACGCGAAGGACCTCGCCAACGAGCTCGGGATCGAGGGCGGAAGTGGGTTCATCGAAAAGCATGAGCTTGGGATCCATCGCCACGGCGCGGGCGATGGCAACGCGCTGCTGCTGGCCGCCGGATAACTGAACCGGGAAGTTATCGGCCTTGGAAGCAAGTCCCACCTCCTCTAAAAGCTCCATGGCACGCTTCCGCGCCTTATCCTCCGGCACCTTCTTGACCTGCATTGGTGCTTCAATGATGTTTTCAATCACCGTGCGGTGGGGAAAGAGATTGAAAGATTGGAATACCATGCCGATATCGGAGCGCTGCTGTGCAGCTTGCTTCTCGCTGATTTCGTACAGGATTCCGTTCTTTTCGCGGTAGCCAATGAGCTCACCATCGACATAAAGGCGGCCCGCCGTGGCCTTATCCAGGTGGTTGACGCAGCGCAGGAAGGTTGATTTACCGGATCCGGAAGGGCCCAATAGGCAGGCAACCTCGCCGGGTTGGACCTCTAAGTCGATGCCCTTGAGCACCTCGAATTGGCCGAAGGATTTGTGCACATTCTGTGCGGAGATCATGGGAGTGTTCATTAGTTTTTACCCTCCTGGATTACGGAGACGTTGCGGGGGATAGTACCTTCGGCATCGGCAAGCGCGGCCAGCTGGCGCCCGGTGAGCTCGCGGGTGGCGCCGCGCTCAAAGTGGCGCTCGAGGAAGTACTGGCCCACCATGAGCAGGGAAGTAATGACCAAGTACCACGAGGCGGCGACCATCAAGAGCGGAATGGGCTGGAAGAGGGCTGCGGAAATGTCCGTGGCGCGGCCGAAGATCTCGTGGGTATAGGGGATGGCGACCACCAGTGACGAGGTCTTGAGCAGGGAAATGAACTCATTGCCTGTTGGCGGGATGATAATGCGCATCGCCTGCGGCAATACGGTGCGCCGCATGGTCATCCACCAAGACATGCCGAGGGCCTTGGAGGCTTCCTTTTGACCTTCCGGAACCGAGGAAATGCCCGAGCGCACGATTTCGGCCATATAGGCGGCCTCATTGAGCCCCAAGCCCATGACCGCCAAGAAGAAGGCATTGGTCAACACACTTTGCAAGGAGACCTCTGCAAAGCCCAAGTTGATGGATTGATAAATCGCAGATAGCAAGCCCCAGAAGACAAGCTGGACATAAATCGGGGTGCCGCGAAAAATCCACAGGAAGATCCAGGAAATGGCGCGCAGGATGGGATTGGGCGACATGCGCATCACGGCGAGGATGGCGCCGCCTACCACGCCAATGATCATGGACAAGATGGTGATCGCAATCGTGTGCAGGGAGGCGATAGCGATGCGCTGATCAAAGAGATACTGGAAGTACGTATCCCACCCGAAGGCCTCATTGCGCGCGGAGGCAATGACAAACCACAGACCAAGAATGAGCAACACGACCGCGCAGAGCCACCGCCAGGGGTGGCGCAGTGGCCGGGCTTCGATCTTAGCGGGTGCCTCCTGCTGTGCCGTGGGGCCGGCTGCCTCTTTGTGCTCGTTAACCATTGATGGGCCTTTCATTAATCATCGCCTGGTCTACTAATCCATCTTCAATTCCCCAGCGGGCCAAGATCTCCGCGTACTCACCGGTATCGATGAGGTGCTGGAGGGCAGCGGCTGAGGCCTTGGCCAAGTCCGAGTCCTTCGGGACCGCGAAGCCGTAAGGAGAGGCCTGGAACATATCGCCCACAGCGCGCATCTTTCCCTCGGAGCGATTGACCGCCCAAGCCGTTACCGGCGAGTCCGCGGATAAAGCATCGGCGCGGCCCATAAGGACGGCGAGCGCGGCGTTATCCCCGGTGTCATAGGACAAGACGGTGAGATCGCCATCGCAGGCTTCTTGCTTGGGGCGCACATCATCGGTCTCTGACACGGTGGTGCGCTGCACGGCGACGGTCAGACCGCAAGGGTTTTGGGGATCGACCCTATTGGGGCCATCGACAAGCTCTGCCCACTGGATGCCCGCATAGAGGTGGTCCACGAAGTCGAATTCATCGCGGCGATCGGCCGTATCCGTAAACCCAGAGGCACCCATGTCTATCTGTCCCGATTGCACAGCCGGCAAAATCATGGAGAAGTCTTGCTCTAGGGCCTGGAATTTCAGGCCCAGCACGCCTGCGACGGCGCGGGCAAGGTCAAGCTCTACGCCCTGCAGATCGCCGTGGGAGTCCTTGAGCTGAAATGGGGCATAGGGCGGGTTTGTACCTGCCGTGAGCACACCGTCATCGTCGTGGTACATCGCGGCAATTTCGGGAACTTCGCTGGTCTGGGGTTCCTGCCAGCCCTCTGGAGTCGAATCCTCCTCGTTGACCACGCACGCGCTCAAGGGGAGTACGCACGCCATCACGGCGGCCGTTAGTGGTCGATGATTAATCGCCCAGGGCATTAATATTCCGCCGTCCTTTCCTCGATGGCTTTCGCGTTCCTGCGGTCTACATAGATGAAGATGGACACGATAATGGCACCGAGGATGAAGTATCCGATGATGGCGCCCGAAGAAGCGTCCTGGTCAGCACCCCACGGCCACAGGGCGCGCAGGGATCCCAGCATGAAGCCCGCCATGGCGGCCAGGGTGGGCGCGCGGTGGGTGCTCAGCAAATAGTTGAGCAATTTGATGAAGGCGGCGAGGCCACACAGGGCACCCAGCGCAAAGACGCCCATGGTGCTTAATTCACGGTCCGATACTGCGCCAATGATCGGCTGGTAGAGCCCCATAGTCAGCAAGATGAGCGAGCCGGAAATACCCGGCAGAATTAGCGCGCATACGGCGATTGCTGCGGCAAAGAAGACCACGATGAGGCTCGGGTCATCCTGCGGCTCAGAGGTAAAGCCCGTGACGATGAAAATCAGGACGGCAGCAGCGATAAACGCGATGATGGACGAGGGGGCGGTGCGCTCCGCCTTAGACAACATGGAAAGCGGAACGATGATGGAGATGACCACCATGCCTAAAAAGAGGGCGCTGGAGGCAGAGACGTTGTTGTCGACGAAGTTAGACAGGAGCGTGGAAAAGCCGAATACGGCGATTAGCATGCCGACGGCAACTGAGGCTAGAAAGGACCACTCGACCTTTTTAAAGTTGCCGGAGATGAGGTCATTGGCATTGCGGACGGCGCGCTCATAAATCCCCACGATGAGGGCGACGGTTCCGCCGGAGATGCCGGGAACCAGCTCGGCCATACCGATGAGGGCGCCACGAATGGCGTTCAAAATATAGTGCATAAATTAAAAATCTACCTGGGTACAAGACATGACTGCGTTTGACGGGCCACTCGGGGTGCCAAAAACTCTTTGCTCAAGACCGTACGGCGAGGTGTAGCACCGCCCGCGGTGGCTTAAGCCTGCATATCTTTCATTACTTTAACGGTTACCCACCTTATATGAGACGGGCTTGTGCTTAAAGTCTCGAGGTAAGAAGGCGTAATTTTGCAGCAGTTAGGCTTCTCGGGCGTTGTGTAAATATGCAATTCGCGGAAGGATATAAGCTGAATCGAGGCCGCTGTAGGGGACATAGGGAACTAGGCGGCATGACGAAACCCCGCTTCCTTCGTGGATATATTTCCGGAAAGAAGCGGGGTTGTACTGTGCCCCTGGTGAGACTCGAACTCACACTGGACGGGTTTTGAATCCGTTGCCTCTGCCAATTGGGCTACAGGGGCAATCAAAAGCGAGCGCCTTTGACTGTTGGAAATACTAGCGCAGGGGTTGGCGCAATTCCTAATTGGGGTCCCTTTCCGGTGAAAAGGCCTGCTCAAGACGGTGAGGTTGGGCGGGGTATCGCCGTGTCCATTGTGTTGCCTAATATGGGGCAGGTGACTTCCAATAAGACCCGCCTTTTGCTCATTGACGGCCATTCCATGGCATTTCGTGCCTTTTATGCCCTCCCGGTGGAAAACTTTTCTACCTCCGGTGGTCAGCACACCAATGCCGTGTATGGCTTTTTATCCATGCTGTCCAATATCGTCTCTGAGGAAAGGCCGGATGCTATCGCGGTTGCTTTTGACGTTGGCCGGAAGACTTTCCGCACGGAGATGTTCCCGGATTATAAGGCGCAGCGCGAGGCCGCGCCGGAAGAATTTAAGGGCCAAGTAGATATCATTCGCGATACCTTAGAGACCTTGGGTATTACGACGCTCTCGCGTGAAAATTACGAGGCCGACGATATTTTGGCAACCCTTGCCACCCAGGCACAGGGCTACGAGACGCTGATTGTCACCGGTGACCGGGATTATCTGCAGCTGGTTACGGATTCGACCACGGTGCTCTATCCCATGAAGGGCGTATCCACGCTGCACCGGTTTACCCCAGAAGCCGTCGAGGATAAATACGGGCTTACCCCCGCGCAGTATCCCGACTTTGCTGCTCTGCGCGGCGACCCTTCCGATAACCTCCCCGGCATTCCCAAGGTGGGAGAAAAGACCGCCACCAAGTGGATAGTCAAGTACGGAGACTTGGCTTCCTTGGTAGAGCACGCCGAAGAAATCAACGGCGTGGTGGGAAATAACTTCCGCGAACGCATCGAGCAGGTGCAGATGAACCGGAAGCTCACCCAGATGATTACAGACATGGACTTAGATGTTGGCCCTGATGATCTGGCCTTTAGGGGAGCCAAGGTTGCCGATGTCGCCGCGAAGTTCGATGAGCTGGAGTTTGGTACCAACCTGCGCGACCGTGTCTTATCCGCCATCCCCAACGATGGTGCAGAGGCTGCTGAGCAAGCTGCGGACACCCCAGACGTAGAGCTCACTATCGATGACGCCTCCTTGAGCGAGTGGCTACCTGGCCGCGAGCACGTAGCTGTGTATGTGCAGGGCGAGGGCATCCCAAGTCAGGGTGATGCTTCTGCCATCGCGTTTGTGGATCGCAACCATCATGGCCTGCAGGTGGAACTCGGAGAACTTTCCGCCGATGAGGAAAAGGCCTTGGTCCAGTGGCTAGAATCGTCGGCCCCTAAGTATTTCCACGCCGCAAAGGCCGCGTTCCACATGCTGGCAGGGCGCGGCATTGAGCTCAACGGGCTTGCGCACGATACGGCCTTGGCGGCGTATATCCTGCGCCCAGGCCAGCGCACCTACGAGCTTTCCGATGTCTACCAGCGCCACCTTCAAAAATCCCTCGGCGCCGCCTCGGAGCAGATGTCGCTGCTCGATAGCTCCTCCCTGGTAGATCAGGCGGCGGCAATCATGGAGCTGGCGGAAAAACTCACCGCGGAACTGCAGGACATCGACTCTTTCGAGCTCTATACCGACCTGGAATTGCCGCTGGTGACCATCCTGGCACGCATGGAGACTACGGGCATCGCGGTCGATGTCGATATTTTGGAAACCCAAAAGGATGCCTTCGTGGAGCAGGTGGCTGAACAAGAACGCTCCGCGCGCGAGCTTGCTGGCGATGACAAGCTCAATTTGAATTCGCCCAAGCAGCTGCAAAAGGTACTTTTTGAGACCTTCGATATGCCCAAGACGAAAAAGACAAAGACGGGCTATTCCACGGCCGCGAAGGAAATCGAGCAGCTGGCAATCAAGCACCCGCACCCGTTTTTGGATCACCTCCTGGCCCACCGCGAGTACCAAAAGATGAAGACCACGTTGGAAGGCCTTATTAAGACCGTCCAACCGGATGGGCGCATTCACACAACTTTTAACCAGACGGTGACCTCGACGGGACGTTTGTCCTCGACGGAGCCCAACCTGCAAAACATCCCGGTGCGCACGGAGGCCGGCCGACAAATTCGCTCGGCGTTTATCGTAGGCGAGGGATTTGAACAGCTAATGACCGCGGACTATTCGCAGATTGAAATGCGCGTTATGGCGCACCTTTCTGCAGATCCCGGGCTGATTGAGGCCTACAAGGCCGGCGAAGACCTGCACAATTTCGTCGGTTCTAGGGTCTTCGATGTGCCGGTCGATCAGGTGACTCCTGAGCTGCGCCGCCGCGTAAAGGCCATGTCTTATGGCTTGGTCTATGGCCTATCCGCATTTGGACTTTCGCAGCAGCTGGGAATCCCTGCTGGTGAAGCCAAGTCCATTATGGAAAGCTACTTCGAGCGCTTTGGCGGCGTGAAGAAATACCTGGATGATGTCGTGGAGCAAGCCCGCAAGGATGGTTATACGGCCACGCTCTTTGGTCGCCGCCGCTACCTGCCAGAGCTCAACTCCGATAACCGGCTGGCCCGCGAAAACGCGGAACGCGCTGCGCTCAATGCCCCAATCCAGGGAACGGCCGCAGATATCATTAAGGTCGCGATGATTCGCGTGGACCGCGCGTTGCGCGATATGAAATCCCGTGTATTGCTCCAGGTGCACGATGAATTGGTGGTGGAGGTCGCCCCCGGTGAGGCCGATCAAGTCCGCGAGATTCTTGAGCGCGAGATGGATTCTGCCATCGAGCTGAATGTGCCACTCGAGGTCTCTGCTGGTGCCGGCACGGATTGGGACGCCGCGGCCCACTAGTTCGATGATGATGCTTAACCGGCGTGAGCGCGCCCGCATGCGCTTGGCCGCCCAGGGGCTTACGGCCCTGCGCTGGCACACCGCCGCAGAGGCAGTCCGCGCCTTTGGCGTCATGCAGGGCCAGGACCTGCATTCGGTGCGCCGGTCCTTGGCACTGCGTGCACCGAATGAATCGGATAACTCCGAGATCGTGCGCGGCTATGCGATGCGCAATACGTTGTTCGCCGCCTCCGTCAAGGATATGGGCTGGATAACCGAGCTATGTGCGAAGCCTCGCAAGGGAGACGCCGCGGTACGGGAAGCCGTGCTGCAGCTTATCGATGCCCCATTAACGCGCGCAGAATTGAAATCACGCGCCGCCCAAGCCTTGCCCGAGTTGCCTTTCTGGCACGTAGTACGTATCGGCATGGAAAGCGGGCATGCGTGTTATGCGGGCGAAGAACAGCTCATTACTCCGGTCGAGCTAGACGGCTTGGAGGCCCTTTTTAACGGCGACTCGGTGGCCGCCACGACGGAATTGATGACGCGCTATTTTCGCACCCATGGGCCGGCGACTGTGCAGGACTTTGCGTGGTGGTGCAAGCTGCCCCAAAGACTTATTCGTCCCGCAGCGGAGAAGTTGCCTGATGACCTTATCCGGATAGGAAGGGAAGGCGAGGAGCTGGTCTCTGCAGAGGTCCTAGAGCTACCAGAGGTGAAAAAGAAGAAATCGGTGCTGCTTTTAGGCGCCTTTGATGAGTATATCCTGGGCTACCAAGATCGGCTTTTTGCCATGTCAGTGGATATGCACCACGCTCTCGTTCCCGGAAACCAGGGCATTTTTCGTCGCGCCATCGTTATCGACGGCCAAGTGCGCGGCATGTGGAATAAACAGGGGATTGAGGACTGGGGAATTCCTGCCTATGCGGCACGCCACGTGGAACGCCAGTGGAAAGAGTGCTGAGAAGTGCGTGAAGGAGAATAGGATTTTAAAGTAATTTCATGGAGTTTCTCGGAAAACGTATTAGGTGGAAGTCTCGCCCCTTCGTCTTGCGCTTTTTTGAGTCTATGTGGGCAGCCATGGTCCCATACCCGGCGGGACAGATTGCTGAGAGCGGCTTAAAAGAAGCGGTAAGCAGCGATACATTTTACTTCATTTACTATGCGGTCATGGTTTTGGGCTTTTTCCTTTCTGCTGGTAACGCCGCCAGGGAAGGCGAGAACCCGTGGTGCTACCGGGGACAGGCGGCCGGTGTAATGACCGTGGTCTCCGTGATTGCAGTGGCCTTCCCGTATTCGTGGGTATTCGCGTCCATTACTATTGCTGCCTTGGCGTATTACTTTTGGCCGCGCATCGCGGTGGAATCCTCCTGAGGTCGCTTTTCCACTAGGCAGCCAGCCAAGAGGTCAAAGGGAGTTTGGCCGATGGCTAAAACCGAAAGGCCTAAAAGTGCAACGACTATACCGTCGATGTTCCAACCAGTAAGCGTCAGGGGCGTAAGCAGCAGCCACGAATTGCGCAGGCACGCGGTGACAAACGGCGAGCGGGCCGGGATGATTTCGAGCTGCATCGACCATTTGCCCAGGGACGTAGACTTCTTCGTTTCCACCCACACGCGGTAGGTATAAAAGACCACGGCGAGAGCGACCGCCTCGTAGATCTCTTCGGGGCGGCCGGATAAGGGGGTACTGGCAAGAGCATTAATCAGCCACCGCACCACGGTGACGATGGCGGCCACGAGAAAGGCGTCGATCCACCAAGCCACGGCGCGGCGCAGGAAAATTCCCAGTCTTTCGGCAATCATGTTCTCTACGTTAGCTGTAGGCGCGGCAGATGAAAATCATGCTGCCAGGGAAAATTTCCCCGCGCTGCCTAGACCACTGACCCCAGGTGGTATCTAGGCCTTCGGGCCATTCCGGTTCGATGATGTCCTCGATGAGGAATGGTCCGCGACCTTGGAGCGCGCGGAACCAATCGCTGATGGTGCGGTGAAATTCGGCATAGGTTAGCGTCCCGGCGGAATCGTGTTCCAGATAGGCGCGGTCGAAATAACTTATCTCAGCGGTGAGGCTGGTGGGATCATCGGGGAAGATCCAGCGCATTGGGTGGGTCACGGAGAATACGAAGCGTCCACCTGGGCGCACCACGCGGGCAACCTCCGCGAGCGCGGCATCGAGATCGGCGAGGAAGGGTAATGCGCCGAATGCAGAGAATGCCACGTCAAAGGAATCAGTGGCGTAGGGCAGTGCCAGCGCATCGGCTTGGATGAGCGCCAACCCGGGATCTGCGTGGGAGAGCATGCCGCGGGAAATATCGCAGCCGGTGACAAAGCGGGCGCGGGTGCTGAGCCACTGGGTGCAGGCGGCAGAACCGCAGCCGATTTCGAGGACAGCGGCAGAGGAGACATCGCCAAGCAACTGCGCATCGGCCTCGTGCAACATCTCCGGGCACCAGTAAAAAGAGGAGAGGTACTCGGGGTGCTCGGCATGGTAAGAGACCGCATCATCATCCCAGTGGGATTGATTGGCGCGAGAGGGCGAAGTCATTGGGGTGCGCTACCTTTCTTGGTGGCGTGCAATATTTGCCGTATAAGCTGGACAGATGTAGGCTCTTACAAGCATGTCTATGCCACGGGTTGTTGCAGGCTATTGTAGGAAAGCTTGGGGCAATCACGCGGCGGGATCGAATGCGGCCTCTATCTCCTGTATTTGTGCAGTGTAGACGGGCTTTTAATTCGAGAGACACGCAGTTGTCCACGAACGATTTCCTACATTTATTCGGAGCATTTTTACAATATGCCATCTTCTACTACCCCTCAGGTTGCGATCAACGATATCGGAACCGCAGAGGACTTCCTCGCAGCTGTAGACGCCACCATCAAGTACTTCAACGATGGTGACATTGTCGGGGGTACCGTCGTCAAGGTTGACCACGACGAGGTACTGCTGGACATCGGATACAAGACCGAAGGCGTTATCCCTTCCCGCGAGCTGTCCATCAAGCACGACGTCAACCCCGACGAGGTCGTCGAGGTCGGCGATGAGGTTGACGCACTTGTCCTGACCAAGGAGGACAAGGAAGGCCGCCTGATCCTGTCCAAGAAGCGCGCACAGTACGAGCGTGCTTGGGGCGCCATCGAGGAGCTGCAGGCCAAGGAAGAGCCGGTTACCGGTACCGTCATCGAGGTTGTCAAGGGCGGCCTCATCTTGGACATCGGCCTGCGCGGCTTCCTGCCTGCTTCCCTCGTTGAGATGCGTCGCGTCCGCGACCTGGAGCCTTACATTGGCCAGGAGCTGGAAGCTAAGATCATCGAGCTGGACAAGCAGCGCAACAACGTTGTCCTGTCCCGCCGTGCATACCTGGAGCAGACCCAGTCCGAGGTCCGTTCCGAGTTCCTGCACCAGCTGCAGAAGGGTCAGGTCCGCAAGGGCGTTGTCTCTTCCATCGTCAACTTCGGCGCCTTCGTCGATCTTGGCGGCGTCGACGGCCTGGTCCACGTGTCCGAGCTGTCCTGGAAGCACATCGACCACCCATCTGAGGTTGTCACCGTTGGTGACGAGGTAACCGTTGAGGTTCTGGACGTTGATCTGGACCGCGAGCGCGTTTCCCTGTCCCTGAAGGCAACCCAGGAAGACCCATGGCGCGTCTTCGCCCGCACCCACGCTGTGGGCCAGATCGTCCCGGGCAAGGTCACCAAGCTCGTTCCGTTCGGTGCGTTCGTTCGCGTCGAGGAAGGTATCGAGGGTCTGGTCCACATCTCCGAGCTGGCTCAGCGCCACGTCGAGGTTCCGGACCAGGTTGTCACCGTTGGCCAGGAAGTCATGGTCAAGGTCATCGACATCGACCTCGAGCGTCGCCGTATCTCCTTGTCCGTCAAGCAGGCTGATGAGGACTACTCCGAAGAGTTCGATCCGTCCAAGTACGGCATGGCTGACTCTTACGACGAGCAGGGCAACTACGTGTTCCCAGAAGGCTTCGACCCGGACACCAACGAGTGGAAGGAAGGCTTCGACGAGCAGCGTCAGGCTTGGGAGGCACGCTACGCAGAATCCGAGCGCCGCTTCAACCTGCACACCGCTCAGATCGAGCGCAACCGCGCTGCGGCCGCAGAGGCTGCAGAGTCCGCTGAAGCATCCTCCAACTACTCTTCTGACTCCACCGATGCAGCTCCGGCATCGGAGACTCAGGCAGAGTCCGGCGGATCCTTGGCTTCTGACGAGCAGCTCGCTGCACTGCGTGACAAGCTCGCCGGCAACTAAGACGCCTTTGGGGTTTAGGGTGAGATAGTCCCTAACTCCACACAGCTGCACTAGCCGCGTCCTTCTCCTTTAGGGGAGATAGGGCGCGGCTTTGTGAGTTTTATGACAGTATATGTAAACGATTGCCCGTCATTTTTCGTTTGCGGGTTCTTGACCTGCGGTAAAGCGATGGCGCCTGCAAAAAAGACAACTATCCCCACTTAAGACCACTAAATTGGGCTTTTGTTTGTGTTGCCTCTCACTTATAATCCAATTGTGACGTAATAGCCAGTTGAGTACTGACTATTGTTTTGTCTTTATGCAAGGAGTATGAAGTGGCATCTGTGAAGGACACTTCCACACACATCATTGAAAGCCTAGGCGGCGCCGATAACATCACATCGCTGACGCACTGCGCGACGCGCCTGCGCTTTCAACTCGCTGATGTGGGGAAAGTAGATCAGGAAAAGCTGGAAAGTGATACGGCCGTTCTCGGATCCGTCACGCAGGGTTCGCATGGTTACCAAGTGGTCATGGGTGGCGGCGTGGCTAACTACTACGGCGAAATCATCAAAGACCCCGGGGTAAGTCCCGCTGATGAGGAATCCTCCTCATCAAAGAAAAACTACGACGGCGTGCGCGGAAAGTACGACTGGATCGACTATTGCTTCGAGTTCCTCTCTGATACCTTCCGCCCGATTCTGTGGGCGCTGCTTGGCGCCTCCCTCATTATCACGCTGCTGGTACTGGCAGATACCGTTGGCATTCAAGACTTCCGCGCGCCGATGGAGGAGCAGCCTGAGGGCTTCCGCTTGGCCCACGCGATGTTCCAATCGGTCTTCTACTTCTTGCCGGTGATGGTGGGTGCCACCGCCGCGCAGAAGCTGGGTGCGAATATGTGGGTCTCGGCAGCCATTCCTGCCGCGCTTCTGACACCGGAGTTTATGTCCCTGGGTGAACAGGGCGATACCGTGAATGTATTCGGCCTGCCGCTGGTGATTAACTCTTACGGCTCCCAGGTATTCCCCCCGATCTTGGCCGCTATCGGCCTGTTCTGGGTGGAAAAGGGCTTGAAGAAGATCATCCCGAGCGCCGTGCACATGGTCTTCGTGCCGTTCTTCTCCCTGCTCATCATGATTCCGGCAACGGCCTTCCTGCTCGGTCCATTCGGCATCGGCGTGGGCAACGGTATCTCTTGGGTACTGTTCCAAATTAATGATTTCTCGCCGTTCATCTTGGCCATTGTCATTCCGCTGCTGTACCCATTCCTGGTGCCCATGGGCCTGCACTGGCCGCTCAACGTGATCATGATTCAAAACATCACGACCTACGGCTACGACTTCATTCAGGGCCCCATGGGTGCGTGGAACTTTGCTTGCTTCGGCGTCACCGGCGCCGTGATGGTCATCTCCATGAGGGAAAAGAACAACTCCATGCGCCAGGTCTCCGTCGGTGCCTTTGCAGCCGGCATGCTCGGCGGTATTTCGGAGCCGTCTCTCTACGGCATATTGCTCCGCTTCCGCCGCACCTACTACCGCCTGCTGCCAGGTTGTGCCGTGGGTGGTGCAGTGATGGGGCTTTTCGATGTCCGCGCTAATGCCTTCGTCTTCACCTCCATCTTGACCACTCCAGCCATGTCCCCGGAGCTGGGCTACATCATCGGCATCGCCGTGGCATTCTTCACCTCCTTCTTCCTCACGCTGCTGTTTGGCTACCGCACTGCAGAGGAAAAGCAGGCCGATCTTGAACGCATCGCCCGAGAAAATAACGAGAGTGTCGAAGAGGTTGCTAGCCGCTCCGAGTCCCGCATCATCGGAGGATCCGATGATGAGTCCGATGGTTCTGAGAATCCACAGGCTGCGGGGGTTGCCTCCGCCACCGGGATCGCCACCAAGGAGGCAGAACAGGCAACCATCAAGTTGGACTCTCCCTTGGAGGGCGAGGCCGTGGACCTGTCCGAGGTACCGGATCCCATCTTCGCCGGCGCGAAGCTTGGGCCAGGCGCTGCAGTGAAGCCAACCGGCAATACCGTCTATGCGCCTGCCGATGGCACCGTGCTCACCGTCCAAAAGTCCGGCCACGCGATCGGTCTGAACCTGGATAACGGCGTACAGCTGCTCATCCACGTTGGCCTGGACACCGTGGAACTCGGCGGCGAGGGCTTTGATGTCCACGTGGAAAAGAAGCAGCGCGTGTCCGCTGGCGATAAGCTCATCAGCTTTGACGCAGACTTCATCAAGTCCAAGAACTACAACCTGATTACCCCGGTCGTTGTCACCAACGCCAAGAAATTTGGTTCCGTGAGCGGCGCTATTGGTGCGGTCACCCCAAGCGATGAACTCTTGCAGGTTCATCCAAAGCCGGAAGAGGAAATTGAGTCCTAATAGGCACTCGTAATTTCCGCAGCAAGGAGCCTAGGCAGTCGTGCCGGGCTCCTTTTCGCGTACCCTGGTATCTTATGAAGCTAATCGGATTAACCGGGGGAATCGGCAGCGGGAAATCTACGGTAGCGAAGCTGTGCGCCCAGCGCGGCTGGCGGGTTGTGGACGCAGATCGCATTGCCCGGGACATCGTCAAGCTTGGGCAACCAGCCTTGGCCGAGCTTGCGGAGAAGTTCGGTGAGGACATCTTGCAGGAAGACGGCTGCCTCGACCGCAAGGAACTTGCCCGCCGCGCGTTTGTGGATAGGGAACACACCGATCTTCTTAATTCGATTACGCACCCGCGTATCCAAGAAGAGACCCAGCGGCAATTTGCCGCCGCGCGCGAAGAGGGCGTTGATTTTACGGTCTATGACATGCCGCTGCTCGTTGATAATGGGCTCGACGGGGATATGGACTTTGTCATCGTCGTTGATGTGGCTCCGCAAGAGCGGGTGCGTCGCCTCGTGGAGTTCCGCGGACTCGATGAAGCAGACGCGCGCAAAAGGATTAACGCCCAGATTTCTGATGAGAAGCGGCTCGCGGCAGCAAGCCATGTCATTGACAATAACGGCACGCAGGAACAATTGGCCGAGCGCGCCGCAGCAGTCTGCGATGAGATCGAGGCGGCGTCTTCTTAACCTTAACCTTTTGGGTAAGTAGCGTTAACGTATTTTCCTATTAACGTTTACTTTTGGCCCCTAGACTATTTGAGCGTGGGAACTTGGGGCACTGGACCATTCGATAATCACGCGGCGCGAGACATACTCGATAGCCTGCGGGATGGTTCTTTTGATCTCCGGCACTTTCAGCGCTCGTGCGGCACTGGAGTCCTCGATTCCGATGAAGCCGAAGCGGTTATCGCATTAGGTGCGCTGACGAAGCTGCCTGCCGATGGCCTGCCAGACGGCGTAGCCCCTCGGGATTTGGCGTCCCTATATACCCCGCAATCTAAGGCGTGGCTGCGCCGACGCATCAACCAAGCGATGCGCTCTGATTCCTCGTCTGTCTACGCGCTATGGGAACCGACAGGGGAGCTCGACCAATGGCTACACACCGCCCAGGCCGCGCTGCCGTGAAATGGCTAGCAGGAGCGTATAAGCAGTAGAATAGCGGGCATGGCTTTTGCTGCTGAACATCCCCTTATTCCAAATTCTGAACACCGCGTTGTCGGTGAGGTAGAACGCACCCCCGGCAAGTTTCAAGTCGTTTCTGAATATGAACCCGCCGGTGACCAGCCTGCGGCCATCAAGGAACTTGATGAGCGCCTCAACCGCGACGAGCGCGACGTGGTGCTCATGGGTGCCACCGGTACTGGTAAATCCGCGACGGCCGCGTGGCTGATTGAAAAACAGCAGCGGCCCACGCTAGTGATGGCTCCCAATAAAACCTTGGCCGCACAGTTGGCCAATGAGCTGCGCCAATTATTGCCCAATAACGCGGTGGAATATTTCGTCTCTTATTACGATTACTACCAGCCAGAAGCCTATATCGCGCAGACCGATACTTATATTGAAAAAGACTCCTCCATCAATGAGGATGTAGAGCGCCTGCGCCACTCGGCCACCTCTGGACTGCTCTCGCGGCGCGATGTTGTGGTGGTCTCTTCGGTCTCGTGCATCTACGGCCTTGGTACCCCGCAATCCTATTTGGATCGCTCGGTCATTATTGCCGTTGATGAGGAACTCGATAGGGACCGTTTCCTCCGGCTGTTGGTAGATATCCAATACGAGCGCAATGATGTGGGCTTTACCCGCGGTACCTTCCGCGTTAAGGGTGACACGGTCGATATCATTCCGGCGTATGAAGAGCGCGCGGTGCGCATTGAGTTCTTCGGTGATGATATTGACTCGCTGTACTATATCCACCCGGTGACAGGTGATGTTATCGAGCAGGTCGATGAAGTGCGCATTTTCCCCGCCACGCACTATGTGGCCGGCCCAGAGCGCATGGAAAAGGCCGTGGCCGATATCAAGGAAGAATTGGCTGAGCGCCTAGAAGATCTAGAAAACCGGGGCAAACTCTTGGAAGCGCAGCGGCTGCGCATGCGCACGGAATATGACCTAGAGATGATCGAGCAAGTGGGATTTTGTTCCGGCATTGAGAACTACTCCCGCCACGTGGATGGCCGCCCGGCAGGGTCTGCGCCAGCTACGCTCTTGGACTATTTCCCGGAGGACTTTCTTACCATCATCGATGAGTCCCACGTGACCGTGCCGCAGATTGGCGGAATGTACGAAGGCGATATGTCGCGCAAGCGAAACTTGGTGGAATTCGGCTTCCGCCTGCCTTCCGCGGTGGACAACCGGCCACTGACCTTCGACGAGTTTGAGGAGCGCGTCGGCCAGACCGTCTACATGTCTGCTACGCCGGGTGATTTCGAAATGACCTCCTCCGGCGGCGAGTTTGTCGAGCAGGTCATTCGCCCGACCGGTCTGGTCGATCCTAAGGTGACGGTGAAGCCCACCAAGGGCCAGATCGACGACCTTATTGATGAGGTCCGTGGTCGCATTGCCTCTCAGGAGCGCGTATTGGTCACCACCTTGACCAAGCGCATGGCAGAAGACCTGACGGATTATCTCTTGGAGCAGGGGATTAAGGTCCGCTACCTGCACTCGGATATCGATACGCTGCAGCGCGTGGAACTCCTGCGTCAATTGCGCCAGGGTGAATTCGACGTGCTCGTGGGCATTAACCTCTTGCGCGAGGGCTTGGACTTGCCCGAGGTCTCGCTTGTGGCCATCCTCGATGCGGATAAGGAAGGCTTCTTGCGCTCGACGACGTCGCTCATCCAAACCATTGGCCGCGCTGCGCGTAACGTATCGGGCGAGGTCATCATGTATGCGGATAAAATCACTGACTCGATGCAGGAAGCCATCGATGAAACAGAGCGCCGCCGCGAGAAGCAGATTGCCTATAACAAGGAACACGGCGTGGATCCGCAGCCTTTGCGCAAGAAGATCGCCGATATTTTGGATCAGGTCTACGAAAACAATGGGGAAGAGGTAGCCGAGTCGGGTCCTTCGGCGGTGGTGGAAAAGCGCGATGTCTCCAGCATGGCCACCGATGAGGTTGAGGCGCTCATCAATGACCTGCAGGCACAGATGGGCGCTGCCGCGCGCGAGCTGAAGTTCGAACTGGCCGGGCGGCTGCGCGATGAGATTGCGGATTTGAAGAAGGAATTGCGCGGCCTGAAAGACGCCGGAATCTAGCAATACGCGCAGGGGCCCAATAACGCTTTCCCCCTAAAGTGCGCACCTCTGCAACCTTGGGCCTATTGATTCAGCGTCCTGACTATACTGGGGGCGGCTTAATAAGCCGGTTCAATGTGCCGACCTAGTAATTCACCAGCAAGGAGAATCATGCTTACGTATCACACCATTGCCGTCGGTACCGATGGCTCCGAAACTTCCCTGCGCGCAGTGCGTTCGGCGGCATCAATGGCACGGGCATATGACGCCAAGCTCATCATCGTCTCCGCAGCCTATAATCATTCAGGCTCCATGCTCGGTGCCCCCAGCGGGGAAGGATCCCGGCTACCGGTGGTCAGCGAGGAAATGGCGAATACTTACCTCACGAATGCGCAGCGGATTGCCGAGTCCGAAGGCGCGGAAAATATTGAGGTTGTCACTACCCCCGGTGACCCTGTCAACGCCTTAATTGAGGTTACGGAGAAATACGACGTTGAGCTCTTGGTCGTGGGCAATCGCGGCGTCAATTCCGTGCGCGGACGCGTTTTTGGTTCAGTGCCTACTGAACTTACCCATAAATCCAAGGTGGATGTCGTGGTGGTCAACACGAGTGCAAAACGTTAATCATTTTTCATTGTTACACTTGCAGTAACGCCAAGTTGGCACACTAGAATAGATAGGGTACACACCCACAAAGAAAGGTCATCATGAGCGACTACAGCACGATTGTTGTCGGTACTGACGGTTCCAAGTCCTCCCTCCTCGCCGTGGAGCGAGCAGCCAAGATTGCCGCTGCATTCGATGCCACGCTGATCGTCGGTTGTGCTTACTACGAGAATCAAGAGCAGGCCTCGAAGACCTTGCGCCAGGATTCCGTCACTATTCTCGGTGATGAGAAGGCTGAAGCTAACCTGCAGGCGGGTAGGCAAGAAGCGGAAAAGCACGGGGTTTCCAAGGTGGAAACCGCAGTCCGCCCTGGCACGCCGGTACAAGCCCTCATGTCCATTGTCAACGACAATGATGCAGACCTGCTCATCGTTGGTAACCGCGGTATTAATTCCCTGACCGGCCGTTTGCTTGGCTCGGTGCCGGCTGATGTGGCGCGCCAGTCCGACTGTGACGTCATGATCGTTCACACCGTCAACTAATCTAGGCTTTCGCCTTACCCACCGCAGCGAGTCCTTTTCTGGAGTCGCGCGGTGGGTTTTGTGATCCTAACTGGCTAAATCACATCCCCAGTATCTCCTACCAGGGTCAGCGTTTGCGTGGCCCGGGTGATGCAGACGTATAAATTCTGCAGCCCCTGCGGGGAAGCATCAACAATCTCGCGCGGGTTAAGCACGATTACGTGGTCGAACTCGAGGCCCTTGACGGATTCGGCGTTCGTGGCGTCAATGATTGCGGTCAGGCGCCCATCGTCCTCGGTGGTGACGCCGGGGCTGAAGTCGGCATCGTCAAGCCGACGCACCGGCACACCATCGCGAATAGCAATGGCAGGGGTGGCATCCGGATTAATGGAGGCCAATAGGCCATTAGCAAGCTCGGTAATGGGCTCAGGTGTGCGGTAGTTGACGGTAAGGAGGTGGTGGCGGAAGCGCTGGGCGATGAACGGCTCCAAGGCCTCGCCCCAGTCATCCACGCCGGCCGGGGAACCGGTCTGCGAGGTATCGCCCACCAGCGTCATCCAGCGCGACGGGCAGCGGCGGAAGAGCATCCGCCATTCCATCGGGGTAAGTTCTTGCGCTTCGTCCACGATGATGTGGCCAAAGGCCCACGTGTGATCCTCCCGGGCACGCTGCGCGGTGGTGCGCGTATCCCGCACCTCTTGGCGCTGCGCTAGGGTTTCCGCGTCGATCACGTCGTGCGCCGAGAGAATTTCCGCCTCAAACATGTCATCGTCGTTATCGGTGGATTCAGAAGATGACAGGATATCCAACGCATCTTCTGCATCCGCGATCTGCTCGCGCCACTCGGTGTCTTTGGCCGCCTTCTTCTCCTCAGGACTGGGCAGCCCGATGAGGACGGCCAACTCATCCAATAGGGCAGCATCGGAATCGGTCCAACCGTAGCCATCTGCGCGGTACAAGGCGGCTTGGGTCTCCTCATCGTAGCCACGGGCAGCTGAGGCAATGAGCTCGCGGGACGACAACAAGGCGGCGAGGACCTCAGAGGGATCAAGCTGGGGCCAAAAATCATCGATGCAGCTGACCACGGACTCATCAATGGCAAGATCGTCGTGGAATTGGTCCACATCCGCGCGGCTTAAGAGGTTTTCCCCGCCCAGCGGATCGGTGCCAACCTTGGTGGCCATCTCCTGTGCCAGGTCCTCCACGAAGTGCTCGATGAATGCCTCGCGCGCCTGGTTATGCGGCTTGCGTGAGCGGCGGGCGCGGGTGCGCGCCTTCTTCACCATGGATGGAGTGATGGTCAGGGTCAGGCCATCCACGGTGATGTCCCGAGCCTCATTCGGCACCTGCTGATAATCCTTGACTGCAGCGCTCAGGATTTCCGCCATGGCCTCGCTGCCTTTAATTTCGCGGCCCACAAGACCCTCGGTATGGGTGGGTGTAATGCCGGGGAATAGCCCACCGATGGTGGAGAGCACGACGCCGGTTTCACCGAGTTCTGGCAGGACGCGGGAAATATAGTCCAAAAAATTAGTATTGGGTCCAACGATGAGTACACCGGTGGAAGATAGCAGTTCGCGGTGGGTATAGAGCAGGTAGGCAACGCGGTGCAGCGCGACGGCAGTCTTGCCGGTGCCGGGACCGCCTTCTACCACCATCACGCCGCGGGTATTATCCCGGATGATTTCGTCCTGCTCGCGCTGAATGGTTTCCACGATGGACGTCATGTGTCCCGTGCGGGCGCGTTGCATGGCAAAGTACAGGGCAGACTCGCTCGCCACGCCCGTTTCCTCCTCGCGCACGCCTGGGCCGTTTAATGCCTCGTCATTGACATCAGTGACCGTGCGGCCGGACATACGGATCTGGCGGCGCGTGTGTACACCTTCAGGCTGTGCGGTAGTGGCGAGATAAAAGGGGCGGGCCATGGGGGCGCGCCAATCCAGAAGGAGGGTGCGATAGTTTTCTTCGCGCGCATCCAAACCCATGCGGCCGATATAGCGGCGGTCCAGTCCCTCATCAGTTGGGTTATCGCCGGGAGCATCGATATCGATACGGCCAAAAACGAGCCCCATTTGCGCCACGTTCAGGCGATCCAACTTGGCCTGGAGGCCGTGGTATTCCGTCTCGCGGCGCACTAGGGCATCGGCATCGGGGGTTGCAGGGTCGACCTCGGCCTGGACTTCGTTCAAGCGTGCATTAGCCGCGGCCACCTCATCATCGAGGCGGTCAAAAAGGCCATCGACATAGTTCTGCTCGGCTTCGATGCCGGAAATTCCAGCGTTATCCGCGCGGCGGGATGAAGATGCGTTAGCGGGAGAATGAGTGGCTGGAGAATTCTTCGGTGCAGAGTTCACAAGACTCCTCAGAATGAAACACGAAAATATGGGGTGGACACGCATCCGCGTGCCGTGTAGGGGAGGTTCGAGTTTAGACCTTGCCGTGACAAAGAACAACGGCCCAGCGTAAGGGCTGGGCCGTGTGCGAGGGATAAGGCGAATTACTTAGCGCGCTTTTCAATCTTCTTGATAGCGGCTTCGATCTTCTTATTAGCCTTCTTTTGCAGCTTATCTGCCTGCTTGGAAGCCTTCTTAGCAGCGCGCTTGGAGTCTGCCTTGTCGAGCTTCGATGCAGCATCATCGGCGCGCTTCTGTGCCTTGTTCGCGGCCTTGACGGCACCCTTGCGGGCGGTCTTAGCGTTGGACTCAGCGGACTTCAGCCAGTCCTTCTTGTTGTCATCAACGTAGGACTTGGCGCTATCTACGGAGTCCTCGATGAAGGACTTCGCGTTGTCCAAGAAGTCGCGGCCGGAATCCTGCCAGTCTTCCTTGTTGTCATCGACGTAGTCCTTGGCGTCATCGACATAGGACTTTGCGGTATCGAGAAGGCCGCGACCGGTGGACTGCCAGTCATCCTTGTTGTCATCCACATAGGCCTGCGCCTTCTGAGAGGTTTCATTGAACCAGTCGCCGGCCTTGTTGGACAGCTCGTTGGCGCGAGCGGAAAGCTCCTCGCGCTTTTCCTGGGACTCAGACTTGGTGGGCAGCGCCTGCTGAATCTTCTTATTCGTGCGCTCACCGGCCTTCTGCGCGCGCCAGCGCAGGGATGGCTTGCCCTCGGTGTCCTGGGTGGTGATAAAGAGTGCGCCGAGCAGGGCGGTGTTGGTAATGAAGCCGTTGCGACGGTCTTCCTTGTCCTTCTTATTATCTGCGGCCCAGAAGTTATTCTTGCCCACCAAGTTGGGCAGGGTAGCGGCAGCCAGCACGGCTGCGGAGGTGCGTGGTGCCTTGCCCAGAGCCAAGGTGGTACCTGCACCGATCTTTGCGCCGCCGAGGGCGCGGGTAGCTAGTTCCGGATCATTGGGAATCAGGTTCTTGTAACCGGAGGGGACGAACTTGCGCAGGGTCTTGAGGAAGCCTTCGGTTTCCTTGGTGTGCTCCGAGGCATTGCGCAGGTCGTCTACACCTTCCCATACAAATACCGATGCCAGCATGGGGCGGGCAAACTTGCGAATCATAGTCCTTTAAGCTCCTTAGCTCGTTGTTCTAGACCAATCGTGTGATTGACCATTATACGCTGAAATAGCCGCCTAGATCACCAACGGCGCTCCCACCAATCACCCAACTTGGGGCGTTCTTCCCCCAAGGTGGTGGGCTTGCCATGCCCCGGGCGGATGATGGCGTTATCTGGGAACTCCTCGAAGACGAGCTTGGTGACGTCCTTATATAGCCGCACGAAGTCGCCTTCAGAGGTCGTTCGGCCCAAGCCACCGGGGAATACGGAATCTCCCACAAAGAGGTTCGTGACACCGTCAACGGTGGCCACGAGCGCGACGCCGCCGGGGGTATGGCCGCGCAGGATGATGATCGGCAATTTCATGCCGGCAAACTCGATGGAATCGCCCTCGCGCAGCTCAACGTCCACGTCTTCTGGAATGGCGGGGGAATCAATAAAGGAGGCGTAGTGTTTTGCGTTGGTGGCCTCCAAAACCTCGCCGAGCGCACGCACGTGATCCCAGTGGCGGTGCGTGGTGAGAACAGCGGTGATGTCAACGCCTGCCTCGCGCGCCATGTCGAGGATGGCGGGGGCGTTATCGGCGGCATCGACAAGCAAGCCTTGATTCCCGGCGGTGAGCAGGTAGCAGTTATTGTCCATCTCCGAAACGGAGATTTGATGAAGATGTAGCTCGTTAGTCATACGTTCCAGCTTACGGGTACATTCAAGGGGAGATTAAAATCTATGATGTGGAGGCTGGAGCGCAGTGGCAGAACGATTGATTGTGCGAGGCGCACGGGAACACAATCTCAAGGGCGTGGATATCGATATTCCGCGCGATAAAATGGTGGTGTTTACTGGGCTTTCGGGCTCCGGTAAGTCCTCGCTGGCCTTCGATACCATCTTCGCGGAGGGCCAACGCCGCTACGTGGAATCGTTGAGCTCTTATGCCCGGATGTTTTTGGGCCAGATGGATAAACCCAACGTGGAATACATCGGTGGCCTATCGCCGGCGGTGTCCATCGATCAGAAATCCACGAACCACAACCCGCGCTCTACCGTGGGCACGATTACGGAAATTTACGATTACCTCCGCCTGCTCTTCTCACGCGCTGGCACTCCGCACTGCCCCAAGTGCGATGCCGTCATCGAGCGCCAGACGCCGCAGCAGATCGTTGATGCAGTACTGGAGCAGGAAGAAAAGCTGAAGTTCCAGGTGCTCGCCCCGGTAGCGCGCAAGCGTAAGGGCGAGTTTGTTGACCTCTTCCAAGATCTTTCGGCGCAGGGCTACTCCCGCGTGCGTGTGGATGGTGAGACCCACCAATTAAGCGATCCGCCGAAGCTGAAGAAGCAGGTTAAGCACACCATTGAGGTGGTAGTGGACCGGTTGCAGGTCAAAGCCTCCCAGAAGCAGCGCTTGACCGATTCCGTGGAAACGGCTTTGCGGCTTGCCGATGGCCTCGTCACCATCGAGTTCGTTGATAAAGAGGAACTCACGCATACCTATTCCGAAAAGGCGGCCTGCCCCAATGGCCATGCACTGACCATCGAGGAGTACGAGCCGCGCGCCTTTTCCTTTAACGCACCCTTTGGCTCCTGCCCGGTCTGCGATGGCCTGGGCACCAAGCTCGAAGTGGATGTAGACCTGCTCATTCCGGATCCGGACGCCCCTGCCGTCGATGCCGTGCAGCCGTGGCATTCCAGCCCGAACTCCCGGTACTTCGTGAAACTCGTGGAAGGTTTGGGCAAAGCCATGGGCTTTGATCCACAGACCCCGGTCAGCGAGCTGACGGCGGAGCAGCGCGATGCGTTGATTTACGGTACCGAAACCGAAGTGCGAGTGCGATATAAGAACCGTTATGGCCGCCAGCGCAATTGGACCGCGCCCTTTGAGGGCGCAGTAGGCTTCCTACACCGCAAATTGGATACCACGGATTCGCAGTCCCAAAAGGATCGCCTGCTGCAATACACCCGCCGGGTGCCGTGTAGCACGTGTAAGGGAACGCGCCTGAAGCCGGAAATCCTCGCCGTGCGCTTGGCGTCGACCTCGCATGGTGAGCAGTCCATCGCGGGGCTAAGCGCCCTGTCTATCGAGGATGCCTCAGAGTTTTTGGATTCGCTCGTCTTGGGGCACCGTGAGGAAATTATCGCGGGAGCGGTGCTGAAGGAAACCCAGGCCCGCTTGCGTTTCTTATTGGACGTGGGGCTTAATTACCTCACCCTGGACCGCGGTGCTTCGACCCTGTCCGGCGGCGAGGCCCAGCGCATCCGCCTGGCCACGCAGATTGGATCCGGGCTGGCAGGCGTTTTGTACGTCTTGGACGAGCCATCCATTGGTTTGCACCAGCGCGATAACCACCGCCTGATCTCAACCCTGCAGCGCCTGCGCGATATTGGCAATACGCTCATCGTGGTCGAACACGATGAAGACACCATCCGCTCGTCCGATTGGCTGGTGGATGTGGGCCCGCGCGCCGGCGAATACGGCGGCGAAGTGGTCTACCAAGGCGAGCCCGCCGGCGTGGAGAAGGTAGAGGAGTCCTTGACGGGGCAGTACCTGTCTGGTTCCAAGGTGCTGGCTGTTCCTGATCACCGCCGTGAAATCGATAAAGATCGCACCCTGAAGGTAGTCGGCGCACGGGAAAATAACCTCAAGGGGATTAATGTCGAGATTCCGCTCGGCGTGCTGGTGTGCATTACCGGTGTATCCGGGTCCGGCAAATCCACCGTGGTCAATGAGATCCTGGCCAAGACCCTGGCTAATAACTTGAACCGCGCCCGGCAGGTTCCTGGGCGTGCCAAGCGTGTGGAGGGCATCGAGCACCTAGATAAGTTGGTGCAGGTGGATCAAAGCCCGATTGGTCGCACACCGCGTTCCAACCCGGCTACCTATACCGGCGTCTTTGATAAGATTCGCAATCTTTTTGCGGAGACCCAAGAGGCAAAGGTGCGCGGCTACAAGGCCGGGCGATTTTCCTTCAACGTTAAAGGCGGCCGCTGCGAGGCCTGCCAGGGCGATGGCACCATCAAGATCGAGATGAACTTCCTGCCGGATGTCTATGTCCCGTGTGAGGTCTGCGAGGGCGCGCGCTATAACCGCGAAACCCTGGAGGTCCACTACAAGGGCAAAAACATCGCGGAAGTGCTGGATATGCCCATCTCAGAGGCAGCGGACTTCTTTGAGCCCATTACGTCCATCCACCGCTACTTGGCCACGCTTGTCGATGTCGGCTTGGGCTACGTCCGCCTCGGCCAAGCCGCCACCACGTTGTCCGGCGGTGAGGCCCAGCGCGTGAAGCTTGCCTCGGAGCTACAAAAGCGCACCAATGGCCGCACCATCTATATCCTGGATGAGCCGACAACCGGTCTGCACTTTGAGGATATTCGCCGGTTAATGCTGGTGATTCAAGGCTTGGTAGATAAGGGTAATTCCGTGCTTATCATTGAGCACAACCTCGATGTCATCAAGGCTGCAGACTGGATTGTGGATATGGGCCCAGAAGGCGGTGCCGGTGGCGGCACCGTGGTCGCGCAGGGTACTCCGGAAAAAGTTGCACAGGTAGAAGGTTCCTATACTGGCGGCTACCTCAAGGAAATGTTGCCCTAAAAACTAAGGAGATAGTTTCTGCGAAAAATTGTCTCCTTTTCAAAACATGGGCTAGTCTGTGAGGAATGAATCTACGGCGGAGAATGGGAGCGATACTCGCGACGGTATCGCTTGCTGCCGTGGCGGCGTGCTCGTCCCCCGAGCAGGTGGCGGATACGGCGGGGGAAGGGGCATCGGCAAGCGTGAGCGCTAAAGCCGATGCGGCGCTCACCAAAGATCTGGGTCGCGCCGTTGAGTCGTTGTCCAAGGACTATGACGCCCAGGTCGGAGTGGCCATCTCCGCCGGCGAAGAAAAAATTTCTGCGGGAGACACAGGCGATGGACCGGCTTGGTCCACCATCAAAGTGCCCATTGCCATTACGGCGCTGCAAGACGGCGCCGATCCGTCCTTGGTGGATCTGGCCATCAAAGAATCCGATAATGATGCCGCGTACGCATTGTGGTCGCAGGTGCAGTGGGAAGAAGGCGTGGCCTCGGAGGCGGTGGAAAAGCTCTTGCGTGAGCACGACTCGAAGGCCTCCATTGAAGCTGACGCTTTTGGCTACTCCACCTGGCCATTGCAGGAGCAGGCGAATTTCGGCGCGCAATTGCCCTGCATCAAGGAAGCCGAATACGTCCATGAGGTATTAAATGACATTGTGGAATGGCAAAGCGTTGGCCTATCCAAACGTGCAAGCACCCGGGCAAAGAGCGGCTGGGGGCTCGATGAAAATAGCGATGACTACACATTCCGCCAATTCGGCGTGCATGAAAAGGACGGCAAAAGGGTAGGAGTAGCCCTAAGCGTCATCGTCGAAGGCGAGGATTATGAAAGTGGCTCCGCCGCGATCGATGATCTTGCCGATGACGTCCTCAAGGTCATCGACAAAGCCATTGAGGATGGGAAACTAGAGCCCGATTCCACCTGCGAGGATGCCTAGTATTCTGCGGTTTGCTTTAAGTGGTAGCGGGCTGCTAGTGTCAGATCCACTACCGCCCAAGGTACCTTTTGCAGGAACCTGGGTCACAAGCGGAGATTCTCCCACCCGATGCCGCGGACTTAAAGTTCGTTGGATAACGGTAAAGGTAACCAGACGTCCGTGTCTGGCTCTGTGAGATCTCCCGGCTGTCTTTGGCAGACCGGGTTAGATTCGTTTGTGGTCCACGGTAGGTGAACTCATTACCCAAAACCCCTAATCGAGGAGAACCACAATCAGCGCTGAAGCTCGCATTAATGAGCGTATCCGAGTACCCGAGGTCCGTCTTGTCGGCCCCGGTGGTGAACAGGTGGGTATCGTCCGCACCGATGATGCCCGCAAGCTTGCCTATGAAGCTGACCTGGATTTGGTCGAGGTAGCTCCTAAGGCTAAGCCCCCAGTTGCCAAAATCATGGACTACGGCAAGTTCAAGTATGAGCAGGCCCAAAAGGCTCGCGAATCTCGTAAGAACCAGCAGCAGACCGTGGTGAAGGAACAGAAGTTCCGTCCGAAGATCGACGATCACGATTATGAGACCAAGAAGAGTAACGTAGTTCGCTTCCTGGAAAAGGGATCCAAGGTCAAGGTGACCATCATGTTCCGCGGCCGCGAGCAATCGCGACCGGAGCTGGGTTTCCGGCTTTTGGAGCGGTTGGCCGATGACGTCGCTGAGGTTGGCGTAGTTGAGTCCCGCCCCAAGCAGGATGGTCGCAATATGACCATGGTTTTGGGTCCGGTTCGTAAGGGCAAAAAGTAAACCATATTCCACGTAGGATTTAAGGACTTATACTCATGAAGCAGAAGACCCACAAGGGCACCGCAAAGCGCATCAAGGTGACCGGTTCCGGCAAGCTGCGCCGCGAGCAAGCAAACCGCCGCCACTTGCTGGAGGGCAAGCCTTCCAAGCGCACCCGTCGCCTCAAGGGCACCGAGTCCGTCTCCCAGCCAGACACCAAGCGCGTCAAGCGCCTGCTCGGTCGCGCCTAAAAGCGCCCAATCAACCCACATCCATCATCTCAATCAGAATTTAAGGAAGTATTACTGTGGCACGAGTAAAGCGCTCAGTTAACGCAAAGAAGAAGCGTCGCGCGGTCCTGAAGTCCGCCAAGGGCTACCGTGGCCAGCGTTCCCGCCTGTACCGTAAGGCCAAGGAACAGTGGCTGCACTCTATGACTTACGCTTACCGCGACCGTCGTGCGCGTAAGTCTGAGTTCCGAAAGCTGTGGATCCAGCGCATCAACGCTGCTGCCCGCATGAACGACATCACCTACAACCGCCTCATCCACGGCCTGCGCTTGGCTGAGATCGAGGTAGACCGCAAGATCCTCGCCGAGCTCGCCGTCAACGACTTCGAGGCTTTCTCCGCACTGTGCGAGACCGCCAAGGCTGCCCTGCCTGAGGACGTCAACGCACCGAAGGCTGCGTAAGCCTTCTCAGCTACATAGCTGCTTGCCCACTCCATCACCGGTTAATCCCCGGCGTGGGGTGGGTTTCGTGCTATCTCAACGCCTGATGCTCGCCAAAGTCGTGCACGCTGTGTGCTAGATTAATGAGTCTATTAAGCCAGTATTCGCAAGGAGACCGCCAAGCTATGACGAGCCCGTATAACCGTGAGCAACCAGAAGGAAACTCTGGTTCCAACCAATTCCCTGGCCAGAATCAGCCGTATTACTCCCAGGATTTCCAATCCGGTGGTTATGCGCCGCAGGGCTATCCGCAGCAACAATATGTAGCTGCAGGTAACCAGAAGTCTTGGGTTGCTACCTTGCTCCTGTGCTTCTTCTTGGGCAGCGTCGGTGCGCATAACTTCTACACCGGCCGCACCACCTATGCCATTGTGCAGTTATCGCTCAATATCATCGGCTGGTTTACCTTCTGGTTCCTGTTGGGCATCCTCTTCTAGGCCGTGCTGGGAATCTGGGTACTCGTTGAGTTCTTCATGATTCTTCTTGGTGCGGGTGATTATGACAAGGACGCGCGCGGAGTTCCCCTTCAGAAATAATCGATTGCGCCAAGGCCCTGCCGGATTTCTGGCGGGGCTTTGTCATGTCTAAGGTGCGAAACGTGCCGTAATGGGGCCAAGGTAGGGTAGAGCCTATGAATTTAGACTTTGACTCCGCCTTTACTGAACGCACTCCGCGCATCGTCAACGCGGCGAAATTGCACCGCGCTGCTAACCGCAAGAAGGCGAAGCAGTTCATTATTGAGGGCGAAAATGCCGTGGACGCTGCGGTGTCTACGGGTGCGGCCACGGATGTATTCGTGACGGAAAAGGCCGCGGAACGCTTCGCGGACATCGTCACGGCCTGTGGGTATATGGATGTCTACGTCCACCCCATTACAGATAAGGCCGCAAAGCACCTGGCCGATACCGCGACAACTACGGGAATTTTTGCCCTGTGCAGTTCCTCGGTCTTGTGGTCTGCAGGAAAGATTCTCAATGGTAAACCGAATTTGATTTCGGTGCCGGTGCTTACCTCGGAGCCCGGGAACGCGGGGACGTTGATTAGGACTTCGGATGCGATGGGCGCTGATGGCGTCATTTTCGCTGGCGAGACCGTGGATCCCTTAGGTAGCAAGGTCGCCCGCGCTTCGGCCGGCTCCCTATTCCACGTCCCGGTCGCGCGCGATCCAAATATCAAAGACGTACTGGGGCAGCTGCGCCGGTCTGGCATGCAAATTGTCGCCACGGCCGCGGATGGGGAAGTAGAGCTTGCCGATGCCGACCTCACCCAACCCACCGCCTGGCTCTTTGGCAATGAAGCCCACGGACTGGGCGAGCTGCTTGAAGAGGCCGATATGCGGGTACGTATCCCGCTGCGGGGGCGCGCGGAGTCACTCAACCTTGCCACTGCGGCCAGCATTTGTTTGTACGAGTCCGCCAAGGCACAGGACCACGACTAGGCCGCATGCGCGCTTGGTCGCGGTAGAGAATGAAAAAGGGGTCCCTGGGGCTGTCCGTGTCCCGGTGACAGAGTAAGATTGCACGCGTTAGTTTTCGCGCGAGAAGAAGGTACGAAGTACGTGTCCGATACACCGCAGATCGAATTGACCGAACAGGCCCTCGGGGCCGCGGCCGATAAGGCTATCGCAGCCTTCGAAGCAGCAGAGACGCTAGAGGATCTCACCGCTGCCCGCCGCGAGCACTTAGGCGATAACGGGTATATCCCGCAAGCCCGCCAATCCCTCGGCCAAATCCCTAAGGATCAGCGCAAATCCGCCGGCAAGGCCGTGAATATGGCCCGCGGCAAGATGGAAAAGCGTTTTGCGCAGGTCAAGGAGGAATTGGAGCAGCAGGCGCGCGAGGCCCAGCTAAAGGCCGAAACCGTCGACGTGACGATTCCTACGACTCGAGCGCAAACAGGTGCACTGCACCCCATTACCTCCTTATCGGAGCGCATCGCCGATATTTTCGTTGGCATGGGGTGGGAAATCGCCGATGGTCCAGAAATCGAAGCAGAGTACTTTAACTTCGATGCCCTGAACTTCAAGCCGGATCACCCAGCGCGCACCCTGCAGGATACGTTCCATGTGGGCAAGGAAGGCTCCAAGCAGGTTCTGCGCACGCACACCTCGCCTGTTCAGGTGCGCACGATGCTCGAGCGCGATGTGCCCCTGTACATCGCCTGCCCGGGGCGCGTTTTCCGTACGGACGAGCTGGACGCTACTCACACCCCGGTATTCCACCAGGTGGAGGGCCTCGCCGTGGATAAGGGCCTGACCATGGCTCACCTGCGCGGAACGCTCGAGCACTTGGCCAAGGTGCTCTTCGGCCCCGAAACCACGACGCGCATGCGCGTTAATTATTTCCCCTTTACGGAGCCTTCTGCCGAGGTAGATGTCTGGTTCCCCAATAAAAAGGGCGGCGCCGGCTGGATCGAATGGGGCGGTTGCGGAATGGTCAATCCCAACGTGCTGCGCGCGGTAGGTGTTGATCCGGAAGAATATACGGGTTTTGCCTTCGGCATGGGCCTAGAGCGCACCCTGCAATTCCGCAATGGACTGACCGATATGCGCGACATGGTTGAAGGCGATGTCCGATTCACCCTGCCCTTTGGCGTACAGGCTTAAAACCCAGAAAGGATAGATACATCATGCTTATTTCCCAAGACTGGGTTACCCGTATCCTTGGCGCTTCCAATCCGAACTGGAGCGTGTCTGCTGCCGATATGGATTCCGGTTTCGTCCGTGTGGGCTTTGAAACCGAAGGATATGAGCCTATCCCTGAGACTACTGGTCCATTGGTCATTGGCCAGGTTGTAGAAATTGAAGAGCTCACGCAGTTCAAAAAGCCCATTCGGTACTGCCAGGTCAATGTCGGCCAGGCCAATGGCACCGGTGAATTGCAGGGCATTATCTGCGGTGCGCGCAACTTCCGGTTGCACGACTATGTCGTAGTTTCCCTGCCGGGCGCAGAGTTGCCCGGTGGCTTCAAAATCGCTGCGCGCGAAACTTATGATCACATCTCCAACGGCATGATGTGCTCCGCTGCGGAGCTGGGCTTTGGCGCGCAGGCAAACGGCATCATCGTGCTCGGTGATGAGGTCGCGGACATGGTGGGCGAAGATGCCCGTCCAGTCATCGGCCTGTCCGATACTGATTTTGACGTCAATATCACCCCAGACCGCGGCTACGCACTATCAACGCGTGGCTTAAGCCGCGAAATCGCCTCCGCCTTTGATCTGGAGTTTAAGGACGTCGCCGACGATCCAGCGGTCGCCGGAATCGATACCTCTGCTGTTCCAGCGGCCGAAGGATCGCTTCTCAATATCGATCTGCGCGAGGAAACCAAGGCGCAGCGATTTGGCGTGCGCAAGGTAAGCGGCATCGATCCGCAGGCACGCACTCCTTTTTGGATGGAACGCGAACTCATGCTGTCCGGCCAGCGCAGCGTCAATGTGGCAACGGATGTGACCAACTACGTCATGTTGCTGTTGGGCGCCCCGATGCATGCCTTCGATGCCAATGAAATCGCGGGTGACCTTACGGTTCGCAATGCACAAGAAGGCGAAAAGTTCGAGACTCTCGATCACGTCACTCGCGAACTCGCTGGTGAGGACGTGGTCATCTGTGATGACAACGGCATTCAATCCCTAGCCGGTGTTATGGGCGGTACGAGTTCAGAGATTTCTGACCAGACCACCGATGTCTACTTCGAGTCCGCAATCTGGGATCCCATTACCGTGGCCCGCACTTCTCGCCGGCACAAGCTTTCTTCTGAGGCATCGCGCCGGTTTGAGCGCGGCGTCGATCCGGCTATCGTCGAGGTGGCCCTCGACATAGCGTGTGCATTGTTGCACTCCATTGCGGGCGGAACGATTGAAAAGGGTCGCACCCTCGTTGGTGAGGTAACTCAGCCACAGGCCATCCGTTTGCGTGCGGAAAAGCCGAGCGAATACGCCGGCGTGGAGTACTCCCGCGAGACCGTTATCTCCCGTCTAGAAGAGGTCGGTTGCTCCGTCGAAGCAGAATCGGATTCGGTACTTAAAGTCACGCCCGCGACCTGGCGCACCGATATTTCCATGGACGTTGACCTCATCGAGGAGGTCTTACGCCTTGAAGGCTTGGAAGATATCCCCACCGTTCTGCCCACGCCGGCAGGCGGTCGCGGTTTGACCCCAGCGCAAAAGCGCCGCCGCGCCATCGGCCACGGTTTGGCATATGCGGGCTATGCCGAGGTTTTGCCCACGCCGTTTATCGCGAACGACACCTTTGATGTGTGGGGCCTTGGCTCTGACGATGCCCGCCGCAATACCGTGGCAGTGCAGAACCCGTTGGAGTCTGACAAAGCCATCTTGGCCACGACCTTGCTTCCCGCAACGCTTGAGGCTTTGGGCCGCAACGTAGCTCGCGGCCGCAAGGATCTGGCGCTGTTTGGCCTCCAGCAGGTGGCATTCAAGCGCGCAGAATCGTCTCCTATGCCCTCCGTGGCCCAGCGCCCTGGCGATGAAGTTGTGGAAGAACTCCTGCGCACGCTTCCGGAGCAGCCCTTGCACGTGGCAACCGTCGCTACGGGCAAGATGGAACACGAGGGCCCGTGGGGCGAAGGCCGAGATTACACCTATGCGGATGCCATTGAATCCGCACGTCTGGTTGCCCGCGCCGCGGGCCTTGATATCGAGGTCGAGGCCGCGCAACACCTGCCGTGGCACCCAGGCCGGTGTGCCGCAATCAAGGTGGCAGGAACAGATGACATCGTGGGCTACGCTGGCGAATTGCACCCCCAGGTTCTTGAGGCGCTCAGCTTGCCGCCGCGCACGTGTGCGATGGAGCTTAATATCACGGCTTTGCCGCTGACTGAACGCTTCCCGGCGCCGGTATTGTCGGCATTCCCAGCCTTGCACCAAGACATCGCGCTGGTGGTGGATGAAGATATCCCAGCGGAAAAGGTGCGCGCTACGGTGGAAGAGGGAGCCGGCGATCTCATCGAGTCGGTCGACCTCTTCGATATTTTCCGCGGTGAGCAATTGGGCGAAGGCAAGAAGTCCTTGGCCTTCCAGCTGCAATTCCGCGCTGCGGACCGTACCTTGACCGATGAGGAGGTCAACGAGCACCGCACGACGGCCGCCGAATTGGCCAAGCAGCGATTCGGCGCAGAAATGCGAGCATAGGGCAGACCCAGTAGTCCAGTCCTTTCCATTAAAAGGCGAAGATCCTGAGTCCGGTGGCGCATAGGTCACTTGGGCACTGGGTCTTCGCCGTTCTGCGTTTTCATGCAACGTACTAATTACTTTCATGCCCTTTGACCTTGGAAAAGTAACCCAATTCACTGAATAACATACAGTAGAGCGTATTTCTTGCTATAGTTTCCGGTATGACGATTTCAGTAGCAGTGGCAGGGGCCACAGGGTACGCCGGCGGAGAGATTCTGCGCCTGCTGCTATCCCACCCCGCCTATCACTCCAGTGACCTGCGCATTGGTTCCTTGACGGGAAATTCCCAAGTAGGCCAGCGCGTCGCAGAAATTATGCCGCATCTCCCGCAACTGGCAGATCGCGTCATTGCTGACACCACGCCCGAAGAACTTGTAGGACACGACGTCGTCTTCTTGGGCTTGCCGCATGGACACTCGTCGCGGCTCGCGGAGCAATTGGGCGATGAGGTCACGATCATCGATTGCGCCGCCGACTTTCGGCTCCGTAAGGAAAGCGATTGGAAAGCCTATTACGGCGGGAACTATGCGGGGCAGTGGCCGTACGGCATCCCGGAAATCCCGGAAAACAGGTCAAACCTTAAAGGCACAAACCGGGTAGCCGTGCCCGGATGTTTCCCCACGGCCATTACCTTGGGGGCACTGCCCGCTATTGCGCGAGGGCTAGTGGAATCCACCCTTTCCGTGATTGCTGTTACCGGCGTCTCCGGAGCGGGAAAGAAGGCTTCCGTCGCGCAATTGGGCGCAGAGACCATGGGAAACGTCAAGGCCTATAAACCAGGCGGCACCCATCGGCATACCCCGGAAATCGTGCAGAACCTGCAACCGTTTTCCCACGATGAGGTGTCCGTGAGTTTTACCCCGGTGCTTGCGCCCATGCCCCGTGGGATTCTGGCGACGATTACGGCGGAGTTGAAAGGGGGTATCGGCAAGCAGCAGGTGCGCACCGCATTCGAGGAATTCTATGCCGATGAGCCCTTCTGCCTCGTGCTGCCAGAAGGCCAGCAACCGGAAACCCAGAACGTGGTGGGCACAAACATGGTGCATATCCAAGCCCATGTTGATGAAAATTCCCACCGCCTCATCATCACCGCGGCGCTAGACAATTTGTGCAAGGGTACCGCCGGTGCCGCCGTGCAATGTATGAACCTTGCGCTGGGATGGACAGAAACTTTGGGATTGCCCCAAGCCGCAGTCGCCCCGTAGGGCTGCGCATTACTTAGAGGAGAATTTGATGACTACACCAGGAATCACAGGACCCGCCGGATTTAGCGCCGGCGCGGTAAAGGCCGGAATCAAACCCTCCGGAAAAGCGGATTTGGCTTTGCTTGTAAACGAGGGCCCTCGCTCGGACGCGGCGGCGGTGTTCACGCGCAACCGCGTGGTGGCTTCCCCCGTTAAGGTCTCCCGCGAGGCCGTAGCGGATGGCCAGTTGCGTGCCGTAGTCATCAACTCCGGCAATGCCAATGCGTGCAATGGCGCGCAAGGCGATGCCGATGCGCGCGCCATGGTGGACGCCTTATCTCATAGCACGGACATCGCCGTGAAGGATATTGCCATTTGTTCTACCGGGCTCATCGGTGAGCCGCTACCTATGGACAATGCGCTTGCAGGCATCGCGGATGTCATAAACCACGTGGGTACGACTCCACAGCACGGCAATGACGCAGCCACAGCCATTATGACCACGGACACCGTACCCAAGGAATCCGGTTTTGCTGGCGATGGATGGTCCGTGGGCGCTATGGGCAAGGGCGTTGGCATGATGGCGCCTTCGCTGGCCACGATGTTGGTGTGCATTACTACCGATGCCGTCGCTGACGCGGCGATCCTGCGAAGCTCGCTGGAAAAGGCCTGCGCACAGACTTTTAATACCTTGGATGTGGACGGTTCAACCTCTACCAATGACACCGTGATCGTCATGTCTTCCGGGGCCTCCGGCGTGCAGCCCAGCGAAGAAGAGTTGGACCAGGCAATCCTAGAGGTCTGCGCGGATATTGCGGATCAGCTTCAAGCCGATGCTGAGGGAGTGACAAAGCGCGTAAAGATCACCGTCGAAGGCACGGGCTCTGATGAGCAGGCGCTCAATGCCGCTCGCACCCTGGGCCGGGATAATTTATTCAAGTGCGCCATGTTCGGCTCCGATCCCAACTGGGGCAGGGTACTGGCCGCCGTCGGCATGGCAGATGCAGACATGGACCCAGACAATATCTCCGTCTACTTCAATGACCAGCCGGTATGTGTGCACTCGACGGGCGCGCCTGGAGCCCGCGATGTGGACTTGAGCGGAGCGGATATCGATGTCCGCGTGGATCTCGGCGCGGGTGGCGAGGGCACGGCGTTCGTTCGCACTACGGACCTGTCCTACTCCTACGTTGAGATCAATTCGGCGTATAGCTCCTAGGAGGAGAAATGTTTCCCGGACTGAATAATCAAGAACGCGCTACGGTGCTGGCTGAAGCCCTGCCGTGGCTGCAACACTTCCGCGATAAAATCGTCGTCGTCAAGTATGGTGGCAACGCCATGGTGGATGAGGAACTCAAGGAAGCCTTTGCGGCGGATATGGTGTTTCTGCGCACCATCGGAGCAAAGCCCGTTGTCGTCCACGGAGGTGGCCCGCAGATCAATTCCATGCTGGATAAGCTCGGCATCGAAGGCGAATTTAAGGGCGGTTTCCGCGTCACCTCGCCCGAAATCATGGACGTGGTGCGGATGGTCCTTTTGGGCCAAGTCGGCCGCGGATTGGTGAATCTCATTAACTCGCACGGGCCCTACGCCGTGGGCACAAGTGGCGAAGACGCTGGGCTTTTCCGCGCCACCAAGCGGTTTGTGGACGTAGAAGGGGAAGCAACCGATATCGGGATGGTGGGCGATATCGTGGAGGTCAACCCGGCAGCCGTCAATGACATCATCGAAGCTGGCCGCATCCCGGTGGTCTCAACTATCGCGCCAGGAACCGATGGCGAGGTGTATAACATCAACGCCGATAGCGCCGCGGGTGCGCTAGCGAGCGCACTGGGAGCAGAACGCCTTGTCATCTTGACCAACGTGGAAGGCCTTTATACCGACTGGCCGAATAAAGACTCCCTAGTCTCCAAAATCGAAAGCGATGAGCTTAGCGGACTGCTTCCCGGCCTGAGCTCCGGCATGATTCCCAAAATGGAATCCTGTCTCAATGCCGTGCAGGGCGGAGTATCCGCCGCGCACGTTATCGACGGCCGAATAGGCCATTCCGTGCTCCTTGAGCTTTTAACCCCAGGCGGCATTGGAACGATGGTCCTGCCCGATGATTACGAAAAGCACGATTATCCCGAAGGCACAGTGTTCAGGAAGGACGATATCGCATGAGCACGCAAGAAACATTAACCGGCCGGTGGTCAGAAACGCTGGCCAATACCTATGGCCAGCCGCCACTCGGGCTGGTCTCCGGGGAGGGGTCCACGCTTACCGATGAAAACGGGAAAACCTACATTGACCTGCTGGCCGGCATCGCCGTGAATTCCTTGGGCTATGGCAATGCGGAGGTAGCAGATGCTGTTGCCAAGCAAAGCCGCACCCTTGTGCATACCTCCAATCTTTTTGCCACCCAACCCGTGCTCGACGCCGGGGCAAAGCTGATTGAGCGGGTAGGCGATAGCGACGCGCGCGTATTTTTCTGCAACTCCGGCTCAGAGGCTAACGAGGCGGCATTCAAGCTCGCACGGCTCACGGGTAGGCGGCGTATCCTTGCTGCGCACCATGGTTTTCACGGGCGCACGATGGGCTCTTTGGCCATGACTGGGCAGCCCGATAAGCAAAAGGCATTCCGTCCACTGCCTAGCGGCGTGGAATTTTACCCTTACGGCGATATCGACTACCTGCGCCAGTTGGTGGAGCAAGATGCCGCGGATACCGCCGCCATTATCTTCGAGCCTATTCAGGGCGAGACCGGAGTCATTCCTGCCCCTGCCGGGTTTATGCGGGCGGTTTCTGATTTATGCGATGAACACGGCATTTTGCTGATCGTCGATGAGGTCCAAGCCGGAGCAGGGCGCACGGGGCAGTTCTTTGCCCACGAGCTCGAAGATATTTCCCCCGATGTTATCACCATGGCCAAGGGGCTGGGCGCCGGACTGCCCATCGGCGCCACCATCACCCGCGGGCGCGCCAAAGATCTGTTCCAGCCAGGTTCCCACGGGACCACCTTTGGCGGAAACCCCGTGGCGTGTGCCGCGGCCAATGTTGTCCTTGATGCCCTCGATGAGAAATTCTTGAATGAGGTCTGCGCAAAGGGCGAGGATTTAACGCAGCAAGTCAAGAAGATTTCCGGGGTCAGCGACGTGCGCGGCCGCGGTCTTATGCTAGGTGTTGTATTAAATGCACCGGTGGCTCGCGAGGCCGTCAAGCGTGGATTTGAGCAGGGGATTATCCTCAATGCGCCGAGCGAGAACGTCTTGCGCCTTACCCCGCCACTGGTCATTTCCCAGCAGGAAATTGATATTGCCCTAGAAAAGCTACGCACCGTTGTGGAGGAATTAGTATGAACTTGCGCCATTTCTTAGCCGATGATGACCTCAGCCCGGAGGAACAAAAAGAAGTCCTCGATCTCGCGGTTAAGCTCAAGGCCGATCCGTTTGCGCGGCGCCCTCTGGAGGGACCAAAGACGGTAGCCGTCCTCTTTGATAAGACATCTACGCGCACCCGCTTTTCTTTTGAAACCGGAATTGCGCATATGGGCGGCAGCGCCATTACTGTTGATTCTTCGGGCACACAGATGGGCAAGGGCGAGTCCTACCAGGATACGGGCGCGGTCTTGTCCCGCTACGTGGAGGCCATCGTCTGGCGCACCTATGCCCACGATAACCTGGAACAGATGGCGGAGACTTCCAAGGTTCCGTTGGTCAATGCTCTGTCTGATGACCTGCATCCCTGCCAAATCTTGGCCGATCTTCTGACCTGCCGGGAAAACTTTGGCGATCTTGCTGGCCGCAAGGCGGTCTACCTTGGGGATGGCAATAATAATATGGCCAATTCTTATATGCTTGGCTTTGCTACCGCTGGCATGGATATTTCCATCATTTCGCCGGAAGGGTTCCAGCCTCGTCCCGAATTTGTCGAGCGCGCACGGCAGCGCGGCAACGTCACGGTTACCGATGACGTTGCGGAAGTAGCCGGCGCCGATGTAGTCATAACGGATACCTGGGTGTCTATGGGCCAGGAAAACGATGGGCAGGATAGGCGCACTCCGTTTTTGCCCTATCAGGTCTCTAAAGATGTGATGGCAAAGGCAAAGCAGGACGCGATTTTCTTGCACTGCCTGCCGGCCTATCGTGGCAACGAGGTGACCGCAGAGGTCATCGACGGGCCGCAATCCCGAGTATTCGATGAGGCGGAAAACCGCCTGCATGCCCAAAAGGCACTGCTGGTGTGGCTGCTCGATATTAATAAGGAGAACCGCTAGCGATGAGCACCCCGAGCACTCGAACTGCCCGGCAGGCAAAGATCTTGGAAATTTTGGATCGCAATCGCGTCACGAGCCAGGTGCAATTATCGGAGCTCTTGTTGGCAGAAGGCATCGATATCACGCAGGCCACGCTGTCGCGGGATCTTGATGAGCTGGGAGCGAAGAAGGTCAAGCGAGACGGTGGGCGCTCGTACTATATGGTCGCGGGCGAGCTGGAACAATTCGAAGATCAGGTGGGCGGACCGCGCGAGAAGCTGCGGCGCATGTTGGATGAATTGGTGGTCTCCCACGATTCTTCGATGAATATCGCGATGTTGCGCACGCCGGCGGGAGCAGCGCAGTACCTCGCCAGCTTTATCGATCGCGTGGGCCTGCACGATGTAGTGGGGTGCATCGCCGGTGATGACACCATCTTTGTGCTGGCACGCGAGGGGGTTACCGGTGCGGAATTGGCGGAAAGGCTGAAGGCGCAGAAGATTTAAAGAATAGTGGCATTCTCGCACCCGCTCGTATATTATTTAACTAACCGAATTTTTTTCAATTATTGAAGGAGTCTTAGCATGTCTGCACGCGTAGTCTTGGCCTATTCCGGTGGCCTCGATACCTCGGTAGCCATTCCATACCTGGCAAAGATGACCGGCGGCGACGTTGTCGCCGTCTCCCTTGACTTGGGTCAGGGCGGCGAGGATATGGAGTCCGTACGCCAGCGCGCGCTCGATTGCGGTGCGGTGGAGTCCATCGTTATCGATGCCAAAGATGAGTTTGCGGAGCAATACTGCGTGCCCACCATTAAGGCGAATGGCATGTACATGAAGCAGTACCCGCTGGTATCTGCCATTTCCCGCCCGCTTATTACCAAGCACCTCGTGAAGGCAGCGCAGGAGCACGGTGGAACGCACGTTTCTCACGGTTGTACCGGTAAGGGCAATGACCAGGTGCGCTTTGAGGTGTCCTTCCGCGCCCAGGATCCATCGCTAGAGATCGTCGCCCCAGCGCGCGATTATGCATGGACCCGCGATAAGGCCATCGATTTTGCAGAAGAGATTAACCTGCCCATTGAGCAATCGGCGGCCTCGCCATTTTCCATCGACCAGAACCTGTGGGGCCGTGCGGTAGAAACCGGCTTCCTGGAGGATTTGTGGAACCCGCCGACAAAGGATCTCTACGCATATACGGAAGACCCGGGCCTGGGCAATGCTCCGGATGAAATCATCATTTCCTTTGAGAAGGGCGTTCCGGTTGCGGTCGATGGCAAGAAGCTGACCCCGCTGCAGGTCATCGAAGAGGTCAACCGCCGCGCTGGCGCCCAGGGCATTGGCCGCCTGGACATGGTAGAGGACCGGTTGGTGGGCATTAAGTCCCGCGAGGTCTACGAGGCACCGGGCGCCATGGTGCTCATCCAGGCCCACGAGGCGCTGGAGGATGTCACCGTGGAGCGCGAGCTGGCACGCTACAAGCGCCTGACGGATGCACGGTGGTCCGAGGAGGTTTACGACGGCCTGTGGCACTCGCCGCTCAAGCGTTCTCTGGATGCCTTCATCGAGGAGTCCCAGGAGAACGTCACCGGCGATATCCGCCTGAGCCTGCACGCAGGTACCGCGACCGTCACCGGCCGCCGCTCCGGACAGTCGCTGTATTCCTTCGATTTGGCTACCTACGACACCGGCGATACCTTCGACCAGACCGCTGCAAAGGGCTTTGTCCAGTTGCACGGCTTGTCCACCCAGATTTCCAACCAGCGTGACCGCGAGGGTGGTTTCCCCACCAGCGCAGAAAAATAGGCACCGATGGAACCACACAAGACTAACGAAGGCGCGCTCTGGGGCGGCCGGTTCTCCGGCGGCCCTTCCGAGGCGATGTTCGCCCTTTCGGTTTCCACCCATTTTGACTGGGTGCTTGCCCCTTACGACGTACTCGCTTCGAAGGCGCATGCCAAGGTGCTGCACAAGGCAGGGCTGCTTTCTGATGCCGACCTAGACACCATGCTTTCTGGACTCACCGAGCTCGGGGAAAAGGTAGCTTCGGGCGAATTTGTGCCAGCACCCACCGACGAAGATGTGCACGGCGCCATGGAGCGCGGCCTCATCGACATCGTTGGGCCCGAGGTAGGCGGCCGCCTGCGCGCGGGACGTTCCCGCAATGACCAAGTTGCCACGCTCTTTCGCATGTGGGTACGCGATGCCATCCGCGATACGGCCCTGCAGGTCTCCGAGCTTGTCGATGCCCTAGCGGATCAAGCCGCCGCGCATCCCGAAGCCATCATGCCGGGCAAGACGCACTCCCAGGCCGCGCAGCCCATCTTGCTTGCCCACGAATTATTGGGTCATGCCCAACCGCTGCTGCGCGATATTCAACGCTTGCAGGACTTGGATAAGCGGCTAGCCGTATCCCCGTATGGCTCGGGTGCGCTCGCAGGTTCCTCCCTGCAGCTTGACCCAGAAGCCATCGCCGCAGAGCTCGGATTTGATTCCGCTGCGGAAAACTCCCTGGATGGCACCGCATCTCGCGATTTTGCATCGGAAACGGCCTTTGTGCTGGCGCAGATCGCAGTGGACATGTCCCGGCTGGCAGAAGAGATTATCTACTGGTGCACCCCGGAATACGGCTACGTCACCTTGGATGATGCTTGGTCTACGGGTTCATCCATCATGCCGCAAAAGAAGAACCCGGATATCTCGGAACTTACCCGCGGCAAGACTGGTCGCCTGATTGGCAATCTCACTGGGTTGCTATCCACGCTCAAGGCACAGCCGCTGGCCTATAACCGCGACCTGCAAGAGGACAAAGAACCCATCGTAGACTCGGTGGCGCAGCTCAATTTGTTGCTGCCATCGATGACCGGGCTCGTGTCCACCCTGTCCTTTAATGAGGACAGGATGCGCGAGTTGGCGCCACGCGGATTCACCTTGGCCACCGACCTAGCAGAGTGGATGGTGCGGCAAGGCGTACCTTTCCGCGAAGCACACGAAGCTTCCGGCGCGTGCGTACGCATCGCCGAAGAGCGGGGAGTGGACCTGGTGGATCTCACTGACGAGGAACTTAGGGGCGTCGACAAGCGGCTGACCCCAGAGGTGCGCGCGGTCCTGACCATTGATGGTGCGGTCGCTTCCCGCACAACCAAGGGCGGGACCGCCGGCGTTCGCGTTGCTGAACAGCGCGAAACCGTCCGCGAACATGCCGCCGCGGCGCGTGAGTGGGCTACCAAGCCAGTGCGCACGCAGAACTAGAAGGGCGACAGACAAGGTCCCTGGCTTATCTAGAAGATAAAAATGCCCTCATCAATGAGAGGAAGGCATTCCATGAGACGTTGCGGGCTGGCCCTTTATGCCGCCTGCGACGTTGTGCAACGTGATGCCGCGCCGTTCGGCATCCTCGGCGAAAGCTGAGATGAAGCTGGCCGAGCGCTTGCCGGAGGCGCAGTACACCCACGCTTCGCTAAGCCCCTCGGCCTGCAGGGAATCGAGGAGGCAGCGCGCTGCCTCTGGATCTTCCAGCCACACGGAGGTTGGTAAGTGGAAATGTTTGGCGGTGGCGTCAAAAAAGAAATCATCAATTACGGCTTCACTGATTTCGCGCACATCGATGGCCGCGGCGCCATCGCGCAGCTTATCGAATAACTCTTCAGCGCTATCAGCAGCCTCCGGCACGGCACAGGCAGCGCCACCGTAGTCATGCTGCAGCTGGGTGGTTAGTTCGCGTGCTGGGTCGCGGGGCACGCGGAAGTGGTCGATGGAGGCGGTTAGTGCATTGTAGATGCTTAGCAGGCCCACCCGCTCGCGGTTCATGCCCGTTGCGAACTGGATCAGCTCGGTGGACATCAGGCCCGCGACCACGCTGGTGGTCACACCCAGCACGCCGGCGGTGGCGCAATCAGGCACGGAATCGGGGTCGGGCTGCAGGGGATAGAGGTCGCGCATGCCCACGCCCGACTCGGCGCCGGGCCCAGACCACCACACCGCGCAGTCGCCCCGAAAACGCAGCACCGAGCCCCATACCAGCGGGGTGCCGGTGATTTCCGCGGCATCGGCTGCTAGGAATTTGGTGGTAAACGTGTCGGAACCATCCACTAGGATGTCCACCCCACGGAGGTAGTCCACGGCATTGTCAGAAGTAAGTCGGTCGCGAATCGCATGCACGACGATGCCGGGCTGTAGTTGCTGGAGCTGTTCGGCGGCGACCTCCACCTTGGGCCTTCCCACATCGTGGGCGCCAAATAGAATCTGGCGGTGGATATTGCTCAGATCCACCGTGTCGTCGTCGATCACAGAGATCTCACCCACGCCGGCGGCAGCCAGCTGCTGCATCAGGGGACAGCCCAAACCACCAGCGCCGATGACGAAGACGTGGGTGGAGTGCAGCGCCTCTTGCTGGGCGATGCCGAAGCCAGGCAACAGCGTTTGGCGGGCAACCCTGTGCAACTCTTCGCGGGGCAGTTGGCTCATTACAGGACCTTGTCTTCCCAGCTAGCCAAGCCTGCAAACAATGACGATGCTACGGCGTGCTGTCGCTTTGGAATGCGGCCGGCTTGGCGGGCCAACCGGCCGCCTTCCACCGCGTATTTCATTGCAGTGGCCATTGCCAGGGGATCCTGGCAGCGGTTGATAGCGCTGGCGAGGAGAACGCCGTCGCAGCCCAGCTCCATAGCCAGTGCAGCATCGGAGGCCGTGCCCACACCGGCATCCAGCAGTACGGGCACGTGGGTACGCGAACAGATCAGCTCAATATTGTGCGGATTCAGGATGCCTAGGCCCGTGCCGATGGGCGAGCCCAAAGGCATCACCGCATCCACACCCACGTCTTCTAGCCGCTTGGCGATGACCGGATCGTCGCTCGTGTATGCCAGCACCACGAATCCTTCAGCGGCCAGCATTTCGCAAGCATCTACCAGCTCGACGACGTCCGGCAGAAGCGTGCGATCATCCGCGATAACCTCGACCTTCACCCAATTGGTGCCTAGCGCTTCGCGTGCTAGCTTGGCGGTGATTACGGCATCGCGGGCGGTGCGGCACCCAGCAGTGTTGGGCAGCACGTCAATGTTTAACCGTCGTAAGAGCTCAAAGATGGATTCCCCACCGGAGCTTGTGGCACTGTGCCGACGCATGGCCACCGTGGTGAGCTCGGTACCGCTGGCAACCAGGGACTGTTCCAACATAGCCTGGCTGCTGGCACCGCCGGTTCCCATTACTAGGTGCGAATCGAATTGTTTATCCGCGATAGAAAGCATGGTTAAAGCTCCTAACCGCCCTGCACGGCGGTGAGGATATCCAGCACGTCGCCGTTGGTGACTTCATAAGACCAGTTGCTGGCTGGAACGACATCGCCATTGACGGCTACGGCCACGCCTTTCGGCGCGGCATCGCCAGTTTCTGCTTCTACGACGGCGGTCACGGTGATGTGCCTATCGCTGCTGCGGGGTTCTCCATTAACCGTGTATTCCATGGTGAGTTTTCCTTTCTTTTATGGTTATCGGGCGTGGCGTAGTGGATCGCAGGCCGAGATGTCCAACCCCGGGGACGTACCTAGCCCCAACTGGGCACCTACCTTAGCCCCGAAGGCGGACAACAGGATTCCGTGGCGGAAGTATCCGGTAGAGACCACTAGCCCGTCGCGTACTTTGCCCAGGTAGGGAAGGTCATCGGGGGTGCCAGGCCGGGCTCCAACGATCGCTTCGATGAATTCGCATTCCTCCAGCCCAGGAACCACCCGGATGGCATCGCGCAGCAGTGTGTACACACCGTCTACGGCGGGCCCCTTGCGGTTGTCTTCGCGGCTGGTCGCCCCGACGGCGATGGTGCCATCGGTGCGGGGGATGACATACACCGGCCGGTCCTCCACGAAGGCGCGCACCACTCGGGTGAGCGGTTCGCCGCTGGTGTGCACTAGTTCTTCCGGTACCCGCAGCCGCAGCATGTCGCCGTACACCGGCCGAAGTGCCAGGGGATTGGCGCCCTCGAACCAGCCGTCCACCTCCTTGGACCCCAGCCCGTTGCAGAGGTAGATCATGTCGGCGGTGAGTACCCGGGCATCGGCAAGCTGCACATTTTGCCCGTCGATGCGCGTTGCTGCAGTGGACATAAATCGAACCCCGGCGTGCTGCAGGTATTCCAGAAGGCACGCGCTGAACATACGCGGGTTGATCTGATGATCGCCCGGGATTTCCACCGCGGCCGCCAGCTGGGGACTTAGGCCCGATTCTAGCTTTCGGGCTTGCCGTAGTGGCAGCGCGTGGGCATCCATGCCGTGTTTCTGCTGCAGCGCCAGCAGCTCGCGGATGTGCACGCCATCGGCGCGGTCGGCGCCCACCACCAAGGTGGATTCACTACGGTGCCCGGTTGGTGCGGTGGTTTTCGCCCCCAACCTGGCCAGCAGGTCAGGGAACATCTCGCCCGAAGCCACCATCAGCGGATAAAGCGGTTCTTGCCGGTATTGCACTTCCGCAACCGGAGCCAGCATGCCACCGGCCACGAATGTGGCACCGCTGATGGGCTGGGGATCTACCACTAGGATTTTCTGCGGGTCCACGCCCGCCTCCAGCAGCTCGAATGCGGTGGTCAGCCCGATGATTCCCGCTCCAATGATGGCGTGCTCGGTATTATCCATGTGAACCGTTTGCTGGGTTCGTATTTGCCAGATCGAAGGCATCGACAACCGTGGTTGCCAGCGCAGCTGGATCATCGGAGTCCATAAAAGCACGCACAATCGCCACTCCAGCCACACCGGTTTTGGCCAGTGCTTCTGCGTCGGTGGCCTGCACGTCTCCAATAGCCACCACCGGAACTGCCGATGCACTCACGAGTGGGGGATAACCTTCCAATCCCAGCGGGGTGCGGCCGGAGGACTTCGTCGGCGTGGGGCGGAAGGGGCCGGCTCCGATGTAGTCGATCACATCGGCGTATTCGTTAGCAGCCTGTACGAGCTCGAGGGTGCCCGTAGTCAGCCCGATGATCGCATCCTCGCCAAGGATTCGCCGCGCCAGGCGCGGGTCCAGATCGTCCTGGCCGATGTGCACGCCGTGGATATGGTGTTCGCCCATCAGGGCGGCCGCTACGTCCACTCGGTCATCGATAAGCACTCGCGTTGCCGGATTGGCTTTTTCTACTGCTGCGGCAACGTCGATGGCCAGGGCGGTCAAATCGCGCACGCTGATGGGCTTGCTGCGAACTTGAATCACGCCCGCACCACCTGCCGCTGCTGCCGCGGCAACCTGTACGACCTTTTCCTGCGGTGCGCCCGTGACGTGGTAGCACCGCAGGTCCAGTAGGTTAGCGCTCACTGTACTCGGCTACTTCCTTGGCCTCGCTGCGGTTCAGGTACAGCTTGGAACCCGCGCGGCGGAATTCTTCGGCCATTTCTTCTTCGCCTTCGGCATTAGTGACACCCGCTTCGTCCACGCTCTGGCGGCCGAAGCCCGGCAAGCCGAGGTCCTTGACCAGCGATTGCTCGTGGTCGGTGGCCAGAGCCTCATCGATCTTCTCGCCGAATGCGTCGCGGATGTCCTGGCTAATGCGCATGGAACAGAACTTGGGTCCACACATCGAGCAGAAGTGGGCGGTCTTCGCCGGCTCCGCAGGCAGGGTTTCGTCGTGGTAGGCCTGGGCGGTATCCGGGTCTAGGGACAGGGCGAACTGGTCGTGCCAGCGGAACTCGAAGCGGGCCTTGCTCATCGCATCGTCCCATTCGTGGGCGCCAGGGTGGCCCTTGGCGACGTCCGCGGCGTGGGCCGAGACCTTGTAGGTGATTACACCGGTCTTCACATCGTCCTTATTCGGCAGGCCGAGGTGCTCTTTCGGGGTGACGTAGCACAACATTGCGGTACCACCCATGGCGATATTGGCCGCACCGATGGCGGAAGTGATGTGGTCGTAGCCGGGAGCAATGTCGGTGACCAGCGGTCCCAGGGTGTAGAACGGTGCACCGCCGCACCATTCCTGCTCCTTTTCGTTGTTGACCTGCACCATGTTTAGCGGCACGTGGCCCGGGCCTTCGACCATCACCTGCACGTCGTATTCCCACGCGCGGTGGGTCAGCTCGCCGATGGTCTTTAGCTCGGCGAACTGGGCTGCGTCGTTGGCGTCGGCGATGGAGCCGGGGCGCAGGCCGTCGCCCAGAGAGAACGCGACGTCGTATTTGGCGAAGATCTCGCACAGCTCGTCGAAGTTCTCATAGAGGAAGGATTCCTTGTGGTGTGCCAGGCACCAGCCGGCCATGATGGAACCGCCGCGGGAGACGATGCCGGTCACGCGCTTGGTGGTCAGCGGCACGAAGGGCAGGCGCACGCCGGCGTGGATCGTCATGTAGTCCACACCCTGCTCACACTGCTCGATCACGGTATCGCGGAAGATTTCCCAGGTCAGATCCTCGGCGACGCCGTCGACCTTCTCGAGTGCTTGGTAGATCGGCACGGTACCAATCGGCACCGGAGAGTTGCGCATGATCCACTCGCGGGTGGTGTGAATGTCGTTACCGGTGGATAGATCCATCACGGTATCTGCGCCCCAGCGGGTAGCCCAGCGCAGCTTGTCTACCTCTTCGCGGATCGAGGAAGTCACGGCGGAGTTACCGATATTGGCGTTGATCTTCGTGTTGAAGGCATTGCCGATGATCATCGGCTCGGACTCCGGGTGGTTGATGTTGTTCGGGATGATCGCTTTACCGGAGGCAACCTGCTCGCGCACCTTTTCTACGTCACAGTGCTCGCGCAGTGCGACGTATTCCATCTCCGGGGTGATAACACCCTGGCGGGCGTAGTGCATCTGGGTTACGCGCTTTCCTTCCTTGGCCCGCAGCGTTTCGCGGCTGACGCCCTTCCACTCGTCGCTGGCCTCGCCACGCTTGAGGGCGCGGTTACCGTCGTCCAGCAAGTTGCGACGACGCCCCTCGTAGGCCTCCACATCTCCGCGGGCTTTGATCCACTCGCTGCGCAGGGCCTCTAGGCCTTCGGTAGGCTCGGCCCACGGACCGCGGGTGCGGTAGAGCTTCTGCGGTGCGTTCGGGCCGGTCGGGGAATCGTCCAGCTGCACCTCGGTCTCCGGCACCTGGAGGGTGAAGGTCTTACCGAAGGATTCCACCTGCTTCTCGACGGGGGCGAAGCTGTGCTTCGGGTGGATTTCCGCACCATATTCGTCGTTCGGAATGGTGGTACGGGTGTGTTGGGTAGACGTATCCGTCATAAATGACTCTCCTCATTCTTCCTTCGCTGGTTCTAACCAGGCAGGTTCTAGCGGTACTCGCGCGGGCATACAGCGCGATCTCAGCTCGATACCTCGAGCGCCCGTGTTCGGTTGCACCTTCCACTGTAACGCACACCACCCGAGAGTGAAGTTATGGGCTAGGTGGTTGACCGAGGAGGCATCGGCAAGCAACACCAGGGAGTCACTCGGTGAGATGTCCGGGGCAGGGGCTAAACTAAGCAGCATGATTGATCAGAAGCTCCTAGAGATCCTCGTGTGCCCCATCGACAGGCAACCGCTGGAGGATCACGGTGACTATTTGGTGAACCCCAGGCTGAACAAGGCCTATCCAGTGCAGGACGGCATTCCGGTCATGCTTGTCGACGAAGCCGTGGACTGGCCCATTGAGTCCAAGTAACTAGAGTCCTGCAAATCAAGTAATAGGAAAAGGGAACACCTTCGTATGAGCAACACCACGAACATCATCGACGAACTGCAATGGCGCGGGCTGATCAACCAGTCCACGGACTTGGAGGCGCTGAAGGAAGCCACAGAGAACCCGATCAGCTTGTACTGCGGTTTCGATCCGACGGGCAGCTCGCTGCATGCGGGCCACCTGGTGCCGCTGATTATGCTGAAGCGCTTCCAGCAATTCGGTCACCGTCCAATCGCGTTGGCTGGTGGAGCCACGGGAATGATTGGTGACCCGCGCGATGTCGGCGAGCGCTCCATGCTCTCGGAAGAGCAGATCGCAGAGAACATGCAGGCAATCAAGACCCAACTTGAGGCTTTCGTGGACTTCACCGATTCGGGCGAGGTTACAAGCCCAGCGGTGATGGTCAATAACGCCGACTGGACCAGTCAGATCAACGTCATTGAATACCTGCGCGACATTGGTAAGAACTTCTCGCTCAACACCATGCTGGACCGCGATACCGTTAAGCGGCGCTTGGAATCCGACGGCATTTCTTACACCGAGTTTTCCTACATGCTGCTGCAGGCGAACGACTTTGCGCACCTGCACAACGAGTACGACTGCGTACTGCAGATTGGCGGTGGCGACCAGTGGGGCAACATCGTTTCCGGCGTGGATCTCAACCGCCGCGTAAACGGTGCGAAGGTGCACGGCCTGACGGTACCGCTGGTGACAGATGCCGAGGGCAATAAGTTCGGCAAATCCACCGGCGGCGGCAAACTGTGGCTAGATCCACAGCTGACTAGCCCGTACTCTTGGTACCAGTACTTCATTAACGCCGGTGATGCCGTGGTTATCGATTACCTGCGTTGGTTTACCTTCCTCACCCAGGAGGAGATCGCGGAACTGGAGCGCAAGGTAGAGCAGGAACCCCACAAGCGTGAGGCGCAACGCGTGTTGGCGCGGGAGATGACCACCTTGGTGCACGGCGCGCAGGCCACCGAAGCAGTGGAGCTGGCTTCCCAGGCACTGTTCGGCAGGGCAGAACTGCAGGATCTGGACGAGTCCACGCTGTCTTCTGCATTGCAGGAAACCGAGGTGGTTGAGGTCAGCACGCAGGCCACCATCCTGGACTTGTTGGTTGAGTCGGGATTGGAGAAATCAAAGGGTGCCGCGCGCCGCACTGTGGGTGAAGGTGGCGCGTACGTGAATAACCAGCGCATCGAGGACATCGAGTGGTCCCCGTCTTCCCAAGACCTGCTGCATGGCTCTTGGCTGGTGTTGCGTAAGGGCAAGAAGCGTTTCGCCGGGGCACGGGTTGTGAATCCTTCCTAGTGACGGCGCCCTGGCTGTTAACTGATCCCTTGGTAATTGCGGTTTTACGCTTTTGCCAGGGGATTTGTGCGTTTCTCAGAGTGGGGTGTAGGTTTATCCAAGTCGCCGAGAGGTAGCCGGTTGGTTACTTTTTAGTGACTTTTTGTACTGACTTGGCTCAAGGATTTGACTTGGTTC